>JAHKKL010000321.1 GCA_020027635.1 Gammaproteobacteria bacterium | reverse complement strand
CGGCGCAGGCCATCCGGTGAATCGGTCGCCGGGAATTGCGCGCGCGCCAGCCGTTCGTGTTCCAGCCGTGCCCCGATCTCATGCCGTAACTTATCGGTCTGCCGGACACGCGCGGTCAGCGCCTGGTGCTGGTTACCCAGTTCGCCGATCCGGACCCGCCGGCTCAGCGCCGGCCGCAGGGTTGACACGTCATCCAGCGGCAGGCCGGGGCGCAAATCCCTGAGCAGGGAGGCGGCATCGGCGAGCAAGCGGGCGCGTTCGGCCTCCAGGTGCGGCCGGTCGAGCGATGCCTTGCGGTGGCCACCCAAGCGGGCATGCAGCGCCTCGATGCTTTCACCGACGGCGGCGTTCACCGAAATCCCCGGGCAGGATGACGACCTCCCCGAGGTCTCTCAGCTTCTGCAGCAGAGCGCGCCGGCGCGTCAGTCCCGGCAGGGATCGCTGGATACGCCGCAGACGGTTGACTTCGGCCCTGCCCTGCACCAGTTCGTTCCGCAGTTGCTCCAGTTCCCCGGTGGTCCGGGTCAGGGCGCGACGCTGCTCGTCCCAGGCGCGTGAGGAGAGCGACGACTCGCGGATGGCATGCCCGAGATCGGCATGAGCCTTGAGGGCCGCGTTCAGCGCCGGTTTGCTCGCCTGCGGGCGAAACAGGGCATCCGCCTCCTGATCGAGTTGTTCCAGCACCCCGTGCAGCGCCGCGCTGCCGAGCGATGCCGAGAACAGCGCCTGGCCGAGCTCGCCCTGCTGCGCGAGAATTTCCTGCCCACCCCTCACCAGCGCCGCGTGGTCGATGCCGAACAGCGTGACGAAAAGCGCTTCGGACACTCCGTTGATGTAGGACTGCAGCGCACTCTCATCGAGCGGTTCGCCCTGCGCCGACAACAGGGTGTGCTTGCGGCCCTTGCGCCGCAGGCAGGCGAGCTCGTTTCCGTGTGCATCCCGCAGGCGGCCACCGACCCGCAGTTTGTCGTTCTCGTGCAGGAAATTGTCGGGGGTGCGCTCGGGTATGCCATAGAGCCAGGCGCGCAGTCCGCGCAACGCGGAACTCTTGCCGGCCTCGTTCGGCCCGTAGACCACCTGCAGTCCACCCGCCGAGCGGTCGAATTCCAGCACCCGGCCGGTGAACGGCCCGAAGGCGGCCAGATCGAGCGCGCGAATCTCCATCAGGCGCCACCCTGCCCGAGCAGCCGGCTCACCAGCAGTTCTCTGATGTCCTCGATCAGCGCCTTGAGCCGCGCCGGGTCGGTGGGATCATAACCGTCGCATTCGCCCAGCAGTTCGGGCGGCAGCCGCTGGCGCAGCGCCGAGAGTTCAGCGGCAAACTCCGCCACGGCGGCCTCGCCGGGTTCCGCCTCCCGAATCGCGCGCAGCAGGCCGCCCAGGGCGTCGTCACGCGAGAGGAGTTCGCCGGCGTCGACCGGCCGGCGGGTGTCGAGCACGACCTGCTCCAACCACAGCCCGGCGCCGCCGAGGCCGGCGGCCAGGGCGCGAAATTCCTGCACCCAGTGTGCGATACGGGCATGCAGTTGCGCATGGGCGGGACTCGCGCCCTGCAGGACCAGACGCGCCGCAACGGCACGCCCCCCCGCGGCAGCGGGCATTTGCCGGAAGGCAGCGAGCACGCGCTCACCGGTCTCGTCAGGGTTCCCGCACGCCGTTATGTTCACGGTGCAGAGTGACCAGCGCAGCACATCGAGGTCGCGGTGCTCCAGCGCCGTGACTTCACCGCCCGCAACGGTCACCAGCGTGCAACCCTTGGGTCCGGTCTCGCGGATGTGACGTCCCTGAGTGTTGCCGGGAAACACGATCCAGGGGTCGCGGCTCACTTCCTCGCGGGCATGCACGTGCCCCAGCGCCCAGTACTGGTAACCCTTGCCGCGCAGCCCCTCGACGCGGCATGGCGCATAGGGTTCGTGCCCGGGTTTGCCGTCGAGGCAGGTGTGCAGCAGGCCGATATTGAAAAGCTGCGGATCGCCCTGGGGATAGTCCTGTGACAGGTCTTCCGTCACCGCGCGGGTGGGGAAACTCTGGCCATGGATGGCGACACCGAGATCATCGAGAACCACCCGCCCGGGCTTGCCGGTGGGAAACCGCGTGACGTTGTCGGGGGTATGCAGGTGCCGGGTGATCTGGCTGGCGGCATCATGGTTGCCCGCCACGATGAACACGCGGATGCCCGCCTCGCGAAGCCGCGCCATCCGCTGGATGAAATACAGCCCGGTGTTGTAGTCTTTCCAGTCGCCGTCGTAGAGGTCACCGGCGAGCAGCACGAAACTGACCTCCTCCTCGATCGCCAGTTCGACCAGATTGTCGAAGGCGCGCCGCGTGGCGCCACGCAGCTCCGCGACCGGCGCGCCTTCATAGCGTTCCAGGCCGCGCAGTGGACTGTCGAGATGCACATCGGCGGCGTGCAGGAATTTCACTGGAGTCAATCAGCGCGGCCGTTCGACCGGCGGCTTGCGCCGGCGCTTCCCCGTCCCCTCCTGACCGGCTTTGCGGCTGTCCTCCTGCCAGGGCGGCAGACCGGTATGCCGGGTCAGCAATTTCCCGCCGAGGCGCCGTTGATGCGCCTGCGTGGAGTTCTTGCGGCGCGGCGCCCGGTAGCCCTTGCCTTCGTCCGGCTGTTCGTGCGGGATAAGCTGGTGGGGACCGTTGCCAATCAGGTCCGCCCGCCCCATCGCCATCAGCGCCTCGCGCAGCAATGGCCAGTGCTGCGGATCATGGTAGCGCAGAAAGGCCTTGTGCAGCCGGCGCCGCCGGGCGTCCTTGACGACATCCACCCCCTCGCTCTTGTAGCGCACCCGGCGCAACGGATTCCTGCCGGAGTGATACATGGCCGTGGCGGTGGCCATCGGCGAGGGGTAGAACGCCTGCACCTGGTCGGCCCGGAAGCCGTTGCGCTTCAGCCAGAGCGCCAGGTTGACCATGTCCTCATCGCTGGTGCCCGGATGGGCGGCGATGAAATACGGGATCAGGTACTGCTCCTTGCCGGCCTCCGCGGAAAATTTCTCGAACAGCCGCTTGAAGGCATCGTAGGCGCCGACCCCCGGCTTCATCATCATCGACAGGGGACCCTCCTCGGTATGCTCCGGCGCGATTTTCAGGTAACCACCGACATGGTGGGTGACCAGTTCCTTCACGTACTCGGGGTCGCGCACCGCCAGGTCGTAGCGCAGTCCAGAGGCGATCAGGACCTGCTTGACACCCGGCAGCTTGCGGGCCTCCCGGTAAAGCCGCGTGAGCGCGGAATGATCGGTGTCGAGGTTCGGGCAGATGCCCGGATAGACGCAGCTTGGCTTGCGGCAGGCGGCCTCGATCTCGCGGCTCTTGCAGGCGATGCGGTACATGTTGGCGGTGGGACCGCCGAGGTCCGAGATGACGCCGGTGAAACCCGGCACCTTGTCGCGGATGTCCTCGATTTCCCGCAGGATCGACTCCTGCGATCGGTTCTGGATGATGCGGCCCTCGTGCTCGGTGATGGAACAGAAGGTACAGCCGCCGAAGCAGCCGCGCATAATATTGACCGAGAAGCGGATCATCTCCCAGGCCGGGATGTTCTCGCCCCGGTAGCGGGGGTGGGGCACGCGCGCGAACGGCATGCCGAACACGTAGTCCATCTCCTCGGTGCTGAGCGGCAGCGGCGGCGGATTCAGCCAGATATCGAACGCGCCGTGTTG
>JAHKKL010000046.1 GCA_020027635.1 Gammaproteobacteria bacterium | reverse complement strand
CGAAGAATCATAATGCCTATCTGGACAAGCTGGAAGAAGCAAAGTCACAAAGCGCTCTGGACCGGATGAAGAGCACAAGTATACGCACTGTCCAGTCTGCGGAAGTCCCCATCAAGCCTCTTGGACTGTCCTTGAAGCTCCGATTGATTCTGGGAATGTTCTTCGGACTACTCGCGGGAGTCTGTCTCGCCTTAGTCGCAGAGCTCAATCAACGTCGCCTGTCCAATGCCTATGCCGTGGAGCAGCGCCTGCAGTTGCCGATTCTCACCGTATTACCCGACAGGGAATAGAACGGTTAATTAAGGATGCTCGTAGATTAACCGCCCTGTCTGGTAAGCGTTATGTATGCAAAATTCTACAAATTACGCAAGGAACCATTCAATGTAACGCCGGATCCTACCTTTCTTTATTTGAGCTCCAGCCATAAGGAAGCAATCGCCGCACTGCTCTACGGCATCAAGTCACGGAAAGGTTTTATTGCAATTCTTGGTGAAGTTGGCACCGGCAAGACGACCATAGTCAGGACCTACCTGAATTCGATCAACAGAGGCACTATAAAGCTGATTTATCTGTTCAACCCCAACCTGACATTTAATGCCTTATTGAGAGACCTGCTTGCCGAGTTCGACGTCAAACCCGCAAGTGACGAAAGCAACAAGATGATTGCGCAGCTGCATCGCTGTCTTATTGATCAGTACAGGAAAGGGCGCAATGTTACACTGATCATTGACGAGGCCCAGAACATGCCGTTGCCGACATTGGAGTCACTGCGCATGTTATCCAACCTGGAAACCACCAGGGAAAAACTCCTGCAAATAGTCCTGGTTGGCCAACCGGAACTGGAAGCCATGCTCGTACGCCATGAATTACGGCAACTGCGTAATCGCATTGCCCTCCTCGCGAAGATCCATCCACTCAGCGAGAAGGAAAGCCTCGACTACATTCAGAGCCGGGTGGATAAAGTATCCATGAAAAAGAACAACAGGCTGTTTACCAATGAGGCCCTGCGACTTATCGTCAAGCGCGCCCAAGGCATACCTCGCACGATCAATATTCTCTGCGACAACGCCTTGGTCACTGGCTATGGCTATCAAGCAAGCGTAATCACCGCCGGCATCGTCAAGGAGATCATCGCTGATCGTGAAGGTCGGAGGCTGCCCAGGAGGAATGCCCTGGTTAACGCCATTGGCATACTCGGGCTTCTGGCCGGTCTTTATTGGATAATCACCCTGCTCGCCCGTCAACTGGAAAAACTCATATAGGCAACGACGCGGTGATTCCATGAAGTTGACGCAACACGCCGCCCAAAGGTAATGATATATATGACGAAATCAACACTGGAGATAGCCGTTCAACAAGTGCTTGATTTCAATTCAGTGAACTTAGTGCTAGTTACCTGTAGTGAAGCAGATCTTCAGCAGGATTCCGGGATGCAATGCCCGTATACGTCGGATCAGGGATTGCCCAGATGAGCAAAATATTTGAAGCGCTTGAACATGCCCGACATGATGCGGCCACGTACGATGAGCCTATGGATGATGATTTCATTAATGAAACCCGTCCAGAATTTGTTGAACCCGATGTACCCGTCGCCCCGGAGGATACCTTCGAGCCGGCTGCCATCCTCGACCTGCATCGCGAACCTGTCCAACCTGAAACAGAGCATGTGGATGCGTTCGCGGAGGAGACGGTGTCTCGTGAAACCCACCCTCCCATGGATTACCGTTTTGAGGTTGAAGATGCGATCTTTGCGCTCTATCAGCGTATCGATGCACTGCTTCCCTTGAATACACGGCGCATAATACAGTTCATCGGCCCCCAGGGTGAAGAAGATGTCTCCTCAATAGCGCGCGGTTTTGCCTACGTTGCAGTCAAATCAGGAAAATCCGTGCTTCTAATCGAAGGTGACCAGAAAAACCATAATCAGAAACGGTTCTTTAATCTAAAAAACACCGTCTCATGGATGAACGCCGCGGACGACAGCAAGGCGATTCCGGAAGCAATCCACCGGGTCGGCGACATACCCTTATATGTAAGCACCAATGTAGACGGGCATATCAACCCCCAGCAGATTGCCCTGCCCAAGGCATTTGAAGCATTTGCCCGGGGTGTGGGTCAGACCTACGATCTGTTGGTGGTCGATTCCAGTCCAGTTGAAAAAACGAATGACGGCTTGCTGTTATCCCCCATGATGGACGGGATCGTGCTCATCATCCAAGCAAACAGGACACTGGGTAATGCTGCGGAAGAAATCAAGAACAGAATCCTGAACAGCGGAGGCAATTTGCTCGGGGTTGTGGTGAGCAGGGAACGTCACTATCTGCCTAGATTTCTCGCCAGATATGTATTCCCCAAGCTGCGGAAATGATAGCAATTCCTGAAATTGCTGATGCGTTGTCGCAACTCACTTCCTAGCAATATTAATGACCTCGATACGGCTCAGAGGTTGTGAATTTTTCGATATTCGCGGCGATAAGCCACCGAGAGGGGATACCACCGCCGGTGAGACAACCGAGGGTGGAATTTCGCCATAGCCCTCGCAAAACCCGCGAATTCTCTCCAAACGACTCGTCTCGAGGGCTTTGTGCCCCGTTATCCGGTCATTTCCGCCACTTCGGGCGCACCTGTCCCTAGCCCGAGCAACTCGGGCGCCAGGGCGAAGCTGCGCATCAGGTTGTGTGCCAACGCATGGAGCAGCAGTACGCTACGAACTTTGCTTTTGCCGCGCACCCGCAACCGGGTCAAGCCGCGTTCTCGCGCTAAGGCATTGACGCATTCGGCGCTCGCCGCCCGATCTTTGTAGAGGGCCTTGGCTTCCTCCGTCCCCATCCGTTTTCGCCAGGCGGCCACCGCTTCGCTGTCTCCGGGTTTCGGTGCGTGCGGGTCGATGGCTTCGTCTTTCGGCTTCGGCACCGGCGCGTAAACGCAGGTGTTCTCCACCACCGTGTCCAGCTGCGCATGGGCCGGATAGCCGCCATCCACCAGCCACTGCTCCGGACTCTCCCCGCACCGTTCGGTGACTTGCTCGACCATCGGCGCCAGTTGTCCCATGTCGCTGCCCACCGTCACTACCTCAACGCCCACGATCACCTGACTTTCCGTATCCGTCGCATATTGGGCGTTGTAGGCCGGCCGGAACCCGCCATCGCCCATCTTCATCACCGTGGCTTCAGCATCGGTGCTGGAGGCCCGTGCTTCCTCCGCCTTCTTGCCCGATTTTTCTTTGAGCTTCTCCAGCTCCGGCAGTCGCTTCACGGCCTTTTCAATCCGTTCTTGGCGCTCGTGAATCGCCCGCTCCCGCGCCGCTTGTTGCCTGCGTGTCAGGGCGCCGGGGTCATCTTCGATCTGTTGCTTGAGGGTTTCCACTTGTGCCCGCGCCTCCTCCAGGCAACGCTCCAGGGTCCCTCGACGTCGAAACGAAGACGCCCCCGCACTGGCTCGTACCCGCATCCCGTCCTGCGCGACCCGCTTGAGTTTGACCGCTCCAACGACCAGCAAGGCCGCCACGCTGTCCGTCAGTAACCCATCCAATGCCGCGCCGTGTTCCCCCCGGAAATCCGACAGGGTATGGTAGTTCACCTGCACCCCGCCACAAATCCATCGGTAGGCGTCGTGGTCCTGCGTCAGCCGCACAATCGCCCGGGCACTACCCACACACTCCACCGTGGCGTAGAGCCACAACGCGAACAAAATCTCCGGCGCGATCGGTGTCCGACCGCTTCCACCTTCCAGGGCTTTGATCTCGGCATACATCCGGCTCAAATCCGCCTGCTCCACATAGGCCCACACGATCCGCGCCCGGTGCCCTTCCGGCAACAGCGACTCCAGATCGCTCGCCCGCAATTCGATTTGCGCCCGGTTCGGCATCAACACCCGCGCTACGCTGGCCGCTATCGCCTTCACCGGTGGCGTACCTTGTCTTGCGAGATCTGGCTCTTCTTCAAATAAAGAGGTGGGTGCTTCGTCTGTCATGGGAGATACCGTTGCTTCAGTTTTGTTCCCGCTATTTTACCCGCTCCTTTCTGATCATTCCCCTGTCCCAGGAGGTTTTTTCACAGCCTCTCAGGCGCGATGTCGGTGAACAGCGCGATATAGGGCGCGTAGCGGAAGCGCCGGTTGCGGGCATTTCCGGTCATTTCGCTGAGTACGCCCAATTCGGCCAGCCGCGACACAAGGCTGTTGGCCGCAGAGTAGGTCGTGCCGGTCATGGCTTTCACGTCGTTGACCCCGACGATCGGGCGGTCAAATAGTGACTCCAGCACCTTGTGCCCATTGCCGGCGGCGCGGCCAAGTTGCGCGGTAATCGCACTGCGGTGCTGCTCGCGCAGCACCAGGATGCGCCGGGCTGTTTCCGCCGCCTCGCCGGCAACCTCGATGACTCCTCGAAGGAAGAATGCCAGCCACGCCTCCCAGGCGCCGTGGTCACGCACGGCCTGCAGGTGCTCGTAATACTCCTGCCGGTGTTGCTTGAAAAAGTGCGAGAGGTACAGCACCGGCTTGTGCAGCACACCGCGCTCGGTGAGCAGGAAGGTGATCAGCAGACGCCCAACACGTCCGTTGCCGTCGAGAAACGGATGAATCGTCTCGAACTGCACATGGGTGAGCGCGATCTTCACCAGCGGAGGCAGGCCATCCTCCTGATGAATGAACTGCTCCAGCTCACCGAGGGCTTCGGGCACCGCGTGAGGGGGGGGCGGAACAAACGTCGCCGTCGTCAGTGTGCACCCGGCGGGGCCGATCCAGTTCTGGCTCGTGCGCAGCTCGCCAGGTTGCAGCCGGCCACCACGCACGCCACGCATCAGCTCGGCGTGGATCTCGCGAATCAACCGCACCGACACCGGCAGGTCGGGAAGCCGCACCAATCCTTGCTTCATCGCACGCACGTAATTGACCACCTCGTCCACATCGCGTGGCAGATTCTGGTCGAACAACTGTGCCTCGGCAGCCAGCAAGTCCTGCAGCGAACTCTGTGTTCCTTCAATCTGGCTGGAGAGCACCGCCTCCTTCCGCACATACATGAAGACGAAGAGGTCGGGATTCGGCAGCGTCAGCACCGACCCATCGAGCCGCCCGAGCGCCCGGTCGGCCGCCGACAGCAGTCCCGGCAGCTCCCCGGTCAGTTCCAGGGCAGGCACCGGAGGCAGCGGCGCCGGCACAAAGGCTCGGTACCCAGTCGGCTGGCTGATATACCGTCCGGCTCGCGTTGATACCTTTGATTCCCCAGCCATGCCTCAAGCTCCCTTGTGTATGGGTCAGAAAGCGGTCCTTATGATAGGCAGCCTTCATTATGGACGCAAGCAGGCATCCTTATTTTAGGTTCGCGACGTTTGAGACGGGATCTCGAGGCCGTGGAAGGATCGGAACGCAGCGACGCGAGAGAGCCTCAAGGCGTGGGCCAACAACCTAAATGAGCGGTGCGCACTATTTTAGGAAACCGACCTTTCCTAAACCAAGCTCAGCCTGCTTGGCGACGACAAGGCGGGCATGACTACAGCTCTCCCCGGAAGGCGCGGTGCTGGAGGGAGGCGAAGAGGTTGCTCTGTATCGCGGTTGTGGCGATCCACATAGCGCCGGTAACTGAACGCAGGCAATGGCAAATCTCTCTGAGCAACGGATTTATACGACTACCTCCGCAGCAATCGTGTTCGCAACAGGCGTGTAGATGTCGGTCTCGACCCCGGGCGTCTTAATGGTAACGATCAACGCATACCGTGCGCGTTTACCCCAACGTTGCAAATTGGCGCGTTCTTTCCACCAGCCCAGCACGGGATACACGGCGATATACCCACGTTCGGCAAGCTCCGCTGCACTGCCATGCCAAGTATCGGAGTGTATCGAGCCCAGTTTCCGTAGATTTTCGCCCAGAATCCATTTTCCGGATTCCTTGACTGTGTGGCGGCTGGGTCTGGACTCCTCGTCTCGTGCCTGTTGATTGACGCGTTGTTGGAAAGCATCTAGGCTTTCCAACGGTCTGCGAACGTCGAATCTAAGCCCATGAGAAGCATAGCGGTACTTGTTGGTCCAACCGCGCTCGCCTGGATTCGGTTCGATGAAATACGAAACCGTGACTTTCATTTCCACCTGGGTCTCTTCAGGTAGTGCCTGCAACACTTCAGTCGGCCAAGGCAGGGCATGCAGGTTGATATCGCGGGTCTTGATCTGGCTGCCATCCTTGAAGAAAGGTTGCAGGCCGTCCTGAGCGATCAAGGTCAAAGCGCTATGGGTGCTCCAGAATAAATCGTCGGTATTGGGAACTCCGTACCCACAGTAGCGCAGTAACTGGCGGTAATGTTCTTGTGTACGCAAAGGTAGGAAACGGGACTTCATGGCCACGGTCCATTGTGCAGAATGAACAATGAGCGCGCGAATGGTCTCTGGCCAGTAATCCGCATACTGGCCCTGCACCTTGGCGGCAAGCCGTGAAGCGAGAGCCGCCGCCGCACTGGTGTCTCCGAAGGAAATGAGCTGTTTGCCCAAGGCAAATTGGTGACCCGTACTCAGCAACTGCAAGGCATCATCAATGTAATCAGCCGAGCCATCGACCGGGCTGATCGCCATGTTGCTGGCCTCCATGACAATCTCTGGTTTGATCGGCAAGTTTTTTACCCACTCCATCGAGGTACAACTGCAAGGAGCCAGGTCACCCTCTGGGGCAATGGGCTGCCAACCGGGATATCGGGCCGTGTCCAACTGCACTTTTTCGGTGAATCCACCCACGGTCAATGCATTCCAGGCTTGTCCCGGATCATGCACTTCATCGGTGAGACTGCTGTCCGGATAGCGGTGCCGCTGGGCAGGATCGGTATTGCCCGCCGAAAGAATGATGAGACGGCTTTGTTCATCCTCGTAGCCCGAGGCCAAGGCATCCACCGTCGCCGACCAGGACGAGGGCCTGCCGCGATCCCGGTCATCAGGTGTGGTGACCGCCATGCAATAAACGCGCTTGCGGTTCGGATCGATTTCGACACGACTGATACTTTCACGGGTGATCGCGCCGTAGAGCCGCCTGTCCTTGTGAAAGCCCGGCTCAGGCATGATCTTCACCGACTCCAGCCTATGGGTGAGTTCAATGGGACCGTTGTGCGCCAAGGGCTCGGTAAGATCGCCGTAGGCGGCTAACCCGGCCATGGGCGTACCGTGGCCGTAGCGATCATCGGTGCCCCAGTCGGGTTTGTTGTAGGAATGCAAGTCCGCGGGATCGGCGACAGGCTGAAGCAATGGATGTTGCTCATTCAGACCCGTATCCAGCAGGCACACACTCGGGGCATCGTCGGGTAACGCTGACATGCGCGCCAAGGCGTTATCCATCCAGTCTCTTTGCTCGACCCGATCCATGCCGGTGAAAAATGTCGCGGTTTCCTTCGCGCCTCGCACTTCGGCAATGGAGCCCAACAGATGGACAGAACGGGTCATCTGCCCTTTGGTGCCGCGAACCAGCAGAACGGTTCGGTCAAGGAAATGAATAGCCTCTTCGTTTACGGTCATTTCCAGTTGCGGTGCGTGCTGCCGCAGAAAGCCTTCATAATCCACATTCCGTGAATGTCGCAGCCAGACCTCCCACCAGATGCTTTCATCGTCTTTGGGAAAGAGCCCTGGATCGTCCGTCCATAGCTCACGCAGTGCGGCGAGCTTGATGGCAGAAATGCTCTCGACCAAATCTTTGTTTCTCGGTTTTGCGGGTTTATTTGGCGCCTGGGGCGTGATCTCTTCGTCACGGTATTGACTGATCTTGTTCAGGAAGTATGCGAGCTTGCCTTCCGGAACGAACACCGTCGCAATGGATTGTTCACCGACTTGCTTGATGGAACACAACTCGATGCCGCCGCGCTGAAATTCGAGACTCTCGAATTTCAGGTCGAAGCTCGGTTCGTCCTCGAAGGAAATGTAGATGCCATTGCCGGCATCCAGGCCAAACGCCTTTTGCGCTTGAATGATGTTTGCTTCTTGTTCCCGGGCTTGTTCGATCTGCCGGATGAGGTGTTCAGCGTGTTGCGCCCGGTTTCTTGTGGGAAGATTCAGACCGGGCCCGCGACCGTCCCGAGGACTGGTATAGCGGCTGGTGGTGGCTGTGTCTCTAACGAGTAGATGGGGTAAGCGATCCTTGCCTTGTTCGGCCATAGTTTCGTTTCTGTGTGGTTGCTATTTCTGGGGTACTGCCTTGCGTTCTTTGATGGCACGCAGCAGATCCGCATGGGTAACGCTATCTCTGCCATGGATGATGACATCCTTGATGGCATCCGCGCAGGCGCGGGTAATGTCGCCAAAGCTCAAACCCGCTGCCGCCTCAGCGGCCTTGCTCCACTGGATACGCACGGTCTTGAACGTCGCCAATTTAGTTTTTAGGGTCGCGACCATTTCTTCCTTGTCGGGCAGCTGATATTCAATGACGTCGTCGAATCGGCGAAACAGCGCGCGGTCGAGTAGCTCGGGGTGATTGGTCGCGGCGATCAAGAGACTGTCGGAATCGTCCTGTTCGACCATTTGCAGGAAACTATTAAGTACTCGGCGGATCTCACCGACATCATTGGTCAGTCCCCGTTGGGAGCCGATGCTGTCGAACTCATCGAACAGATAAACGCCGCGCGTCTGCTGGATCGCATCGAAAATCAACCTGAGCTTGGCCGCCGTTTCGCCCATGAATTTCGTCATCAGGTTGTCGAGCCGAACCACGAAGAGCGGCAACCCGAGTTCACCGGCCAGGATCGAGGCGGTGAGCGTCTTGCCCGTGCCGGGTGGGCCCACCAGCAAGAGCTTCTTGCGCGGCGCCAGCCCATGGGAACGCAGTTTCAGAATCTGGGTGTGTTCCTTGATCAACCGCTGGAGTCTCTTGGCGACCAGCGGCGAGAGAACCATATCCGCCATGCGGAGCTTGGGATAGCTGACGGCAAGCAGCCCGGTCAGCTCGCCTCGGGGTTTTGCCAGGGGGATAGGCTGGCTCTGATTCCGCTGACGTTGTGCCTTGGCCATGTCGATAAGTTCGCGCAGCTCCTTGGCCAATTTCCCGTGGCCCAGCTTCGCCTCATGGGCAGCCAACTGCATGGCGATCGAGAAAAATAGGGCCTCATCGCCTTCGAGATGCGATTGCAGCAGGGCCTTGAGTTGTTCAGCGCTCGCCATTCGGTACGCTCATTGAGAGGAAGGAGAATTACACACCTTGCAGTATAAGCGGCCGCTGTGCATGTTGCCATCGCCAGGTAGGTTAGCCCAAGAGATCGCTCTCAAAATCACAAATCGCCGCGGAAGGCGCGGTGCTGGAGGGAGGCGAACAGGGCGTCGAGTTCGGCCCGCGAGGCACGGTGGGTGGCTTTCAGCTTCTCGACGGCGGCGATGCGAC
>JAHKKL010000045.1 GCA_020027635.1 Gammaproteobacteria bacterium | reverse complement strand
CCAGCCGGACCTGGTGCACGATCTGCTGGCTCTGGGTGACATCTTCCTTGGCATCCTGCCCGGACATCTTTTGCCTTGCACCACCGATCGTAAAACCCTGCTCATAGAGCAGGCTGCGAATCTGTCGTATCATCAGCACATCCTGCCGCTGATAATAACGACGGTTCCCACGCCGCTTGACGGGGTTTAACTGCGGAAATTCCTGCTCCCAGTAGCGCAATACATGCGGTTTCACGCCACACAATTCACTGACTTCACCGATGGTGAAATAGCGTTTGCCGGGGATGACTGGAAGTTCGTTGTTATTGCTCGCTTCCAGCATAAGCCTCTACTCTTGCCTTGAGTTTCTGACCAGACCTGAAAGTCACTACGCGGCGCGCGGAAATGGGTATTTCCTCGCCGGTTTTAGGGTTGCGACCCGGGCGCTGGTTTTTTTTCCGGAGATCGAAATTACCGAAACCGGACAACTTGACCTGTTGCCCGTTTTCAAGGGCATAGCGGATTTCTTCAAAGAAGAGCTCCACCAGCTCCTTCGCTTCACGTTTATTAAGTCCCAGTTCATCAAACAATTTTTCAGCCATGTCGGCTTTTGTTAATGCCATCGCTTACTCCCTTAAAGCTGCCCCGAACTTCTTATTGAGACTCTCTGTTACCCGGCTTACAACGACCTCAACATCATCATCCGTTAGTGTGCGCGAAGAATCCTGTAGAATCAAGCCAAAAGCGACACTTTTTCGCCCAGTTTCTATGCCCTTCCCCTGGTAGACATCAAATATGACCATTTCCTTGAGCAGCGCACCCGCACTCCTGTGTACTTCCGATTGCAACTCCGCGGCTGTTACCTCAAGATCCGTCACAATCGCAAGATCCCGGCGGATCGAAGGATAGCGCGACAATTCCTGAAACTGCACGAGTACCCCACTCCGCACTGCCTCATACTCGAACTCAAAAAGATAGGTATCGGGATCCAGATCAAATTGACCGGCAATCACCGGGTGTATTCTACCCAGCCAGCCGATATCGCGGTCGTCCCGCCGGATGAGCGCGGTTTGCACCGGATGCAAGGCGGGATGCTCAGCACCGATAAACTGATATTTATCCATCTGGCCCGTGAATGCCAGGATCGCTTCGATATCATGCCGTGCATCGTAAAAATCAACAGGGCCACTTTTCCCGTTCCAGTGCTCGGGGTAGCGATCGCCGGTCAGCACTCCGCCGATAACAGTATCCTGTTTTATTTCATCATCTTGTAGATAGAACCTGAGACCATGCTCAAATAAACGGAGTCGGCTGGTCTGGCGATTCAGGTTGTATCGCAGGGCTCTTAGCAATCCCGGCCAGAGGCTGGTACGCATGACCGACATTTCAGATGAGATCGGATTCTCCAGAGCTATCGGTTTCAGGTCAGGATTCAGTGCCTGTTGAAACCCCGGCTCAACGAAACTGTAGGTGATCGCCTCCTGATAACCGAGGTCCGCCAGCACCTCTGCGATCCGTTCGACAGTGACATGTGTTTCCGCACAGGCATGCATTTCCAGTGCGCCCACGGGCGCCCGTGAGGGCAACTTGTCATAACCATACACACGACCAATTTCCTCGATCAAATCCGCCTCAATCGCAATATCAAAACGAAACGATGGCGGCGTGACCCGCCAACCATCTTCTCGGGCATGGACCTCCATGCCCAGTCTTTCCAGGATATCCGACACCACGGCCGGGACCGGCACCAGTCCAAGCAATCGTTCAATGCGATCCCTGGCAAGCGATATCGGTGTACGTTGCGGCAGATATTGCGGGGCAAAACATTCGCAGACAGGCCCGGCCTGCCCACCGGTGATGGCCACCAGCAATGCCGTGGCCCGATGTACCGCCCGATGCTGCAAATCCGGGTCCACGCCGCGCTCGAAACGATGTGCCGATTCGGTTTGCATGGCATATTTCCTTGCACGCCCCGCGATCGCCTCGGGGGAGAAATACGCGCACTCCAGAAAAATGTCCGTGCTTGTATCACCCACACCCGAATGGATACCGCCCATGACACCGGCAATCGCCAGCGGCTTCTCACGGTCAGCGATGACCAGAGTGCCGGCATCCAGGGTCACCGTCCTCTCATCCAGCAAGGTCATCTGTTCGCCTTCCATCGCATAACGCACAGATACCCCACCGGCCAGCTGCGCCAGGTCGAAGGCATGCATGGGTTGCCCCAGCTCCATCAGAACATAATTGGTCACATCCACCACGGGGTGGATAGTGCGCAGACCACTGCGGCGCAGACGTTCCTGCATCCACAAGGGAGTCGATGCCTTCGGGTCGATGCCGCGGATGACGCGACCCAGGTAGCGCGGACAGGCATCAGGGGTCCGCACTTCAATTGAGAGACTGTCCGGGATTGAAGGCGGCACCTCGCCGATTTCAACGGCCATGACCGGGCTGCGCGTGAGCGTGCCAATCTCGCGGGCAATCCCTTCGATACCCAGGCAATCGCCCCGGTTAGGAGTGAGGTCGATTTCGATCAGGGTATCATCCAGTCCAAGCACTGCCCTGATGTCCTCACCCGTGCGGGTCTCTGGTGACAATTCCATCAATCCTTGATGAGCATCACCCAGTCCAAGCTCGCGGGTCGAGCACAACATGCCCTGTGATTCCACGCCCCTCAGACGGGATTTCCTGATCATGATGTCACCCGGCAGCCGGGCGCCAATCAGTGCCAGCGGATATTTGCCGCCAACGCGCACATTGGGAGCGCCACATACGATCTGCAGCGACTCGCCCCGCCCCGCATCCACTTTGCAAACTCGCAGCTTGTCGGCATCGGGGTGCATTTCAACGGACAGGACCTCCCCCACGACCAGCCCCTCGAATCCGGAGCCCAGCCGTTCAACGGAGTCGACTTCCAGCCCCGCCATGGTCAACTGTTCCACCAGTTCCATGGTCGTGACCGGTGGGTCAACCCATTCGCGCAGCCATTTCTCGCTGAATTTCATAAAGCCCCGGCCATGATTGCTTCAGTGCGTATACTTCACATGCATTCACCGCAGAGACGCGGCGAACGCAGTGTTAAAAAACAACAAAAGACTTCCCATGATAAATGCCCCTCGCCAGATTGGCGGAAAATCCAGTTGTCAGTTGATTAAAATCCCGTGCCACTCTGCGTCCTTTGCGCCTGCGCGGTGAACAACATCCGGCTCAGTTAAACTGGGCCAGGAAATTGATATCGTTTTCGAAGAACAAGCGCAGGTCGTTCACGCCATAGCGCAGCATCGCGAGCCGTTCGACGCCCATGCCAAAGGCAAACCCCGTGTAACGATCGTTGTCTATCCCGACGTGGTCAAACACCTTCGGGTGGACCATCCCGCAGCCGAGCACCTCGAGCCAGCCGCTCTGGCCGCAGACCCGGCAACCGTTGCCGGCGCACATGACGCACTGTATGTCGACCTCGGCGGAAGGCTCGGTAAACGGAAAATAGGAAGGGCGGAAACGCACGGGCAGGTCGTCCCGCTCGAAAAACAGCCGCAGGAACTCATCCAGGACCCACTTGAGATTGGCAAAACTGACACGCTCATCGACCAGCAGACCCTCAACCTGATGGAACATCGGCGTATGCGTCAAGTCCGAATCGCAGCGGTATACACGACCGGGCGCGATAATGCGCAATGGCGGTTTACGATTCTCCATCACCCGCACCTGTACCGGTGAGGTATGGGTGCGCAAGAGCGTATGGACGTTGAAATAGAACGTATCGTGCATGGCGCGGGCGGGGTGGTGCGCGGGGATATTCAGTGCCTCGAAATTATGATAATCGTCCTCGATTTCCGGTCCTTCCTCGACGGTGAACCCCAGGGGAGTGAACAGTCGCTCGATACGCTTCATGGTGCGGGTGACGGGATGGAGCCCGCCGGGCTTCTGCCCTCGTCCCGGCAAGGTGACATCGATACCCAGCCTTGTCAGCTGGTCATCAAGTGCAGATGATTGCAGGTGGTCGCGTCGCTCCTCGACCGCCTGCTGGATCTTCTGCTTCACCTGGTTGATAACCTGTCCGGCTGCCGGTCGCTCACTGGCCGGCAGGCTTCCGAGTTGCTTGAGCTGCAGGGTCAGGAAACCTTTCTTCCCCAGGTAGCGAACACGTACCGCGTCGAGCACGGCCTGATCCGCAGCTGCAGCGATCTCACGCAATGCGCCGGTTTCAAGTTCACCCAGGATCAACACCTGCTATTCGCTCCCGATTCCTGCTGTAAAGATTCAGCAACCGATCCGGCGACTGATCATCGCTCCCGCGCCGCCGCTCACGGCATCCTCGGTAACTGCTCCTGCGTTACCCTACCTCCTGCGTCCCTGCAGTCGTGCCTTCTGCGGCACTTGCATCTCCCTATGCATCGTCCCTGCGCTTCGCGATGTACCCACCTCCCTGTAGGTAAACGAAAAGGGGAAAGGCATCCACCTTTCCCCTTTAACACTGGCCGGAATGATTGTTTGTTTATACGGAATGGATTTATACCGTCAGACCGCTTTTGGCCCTGGTTGCCAATGCACCGAACCCTGCCCGGTCGAAAACAGCGAGATCTGCAAGCACCTTCCTGTCGATTCCTATGTTTGCCTTGTTGAGGCCGTCGATCATCCGGCTATAGGACAGTCCGTGTTCACGCGCGGCGGCGTTGATGCGCGCGATCCACAATGCCCGGAACTGGCGTTTGCGCTGACGCCGGTCACGATAGGCGTATTGACCTGCCTTGATAACGGCCTGCTTGGCGACGCGATACACCTTGCGACGCGCCGCATAGTAACCTTTTGCCTTGCCTAGCACCTTCTTGTGGCGGGCGCGGGCAGTGACACCACGTTTTACTCTGGACATAGCTTGTTACTCCCGGATGAACCCGATCAGCTGAACGGCAGCATGCGGCGCACCGCGGCCACATCAGAGGCATGCACATGTGCCGGGGAACCCAGCTGGCGCTTTCGCTTGCTGCTCTTCTTCGTCAAGATATGACGGTGATGCGACTGACCGCGCTTGAAACCGGTCGCCGTTCTGGCGAAGCGTTTTGCCGCGCCGCGATTGGATTTTAACTTTGGCATTTCTCTGTCTTCCCGTAATGTAATCTGTATTGTATCGACAGGCGTTATCACCTGCGTTTCTTCGGTGCCATCACCATGACCATCATGCGTCCTTCCGATTTGGGTTCCTGCTCAACGACCCCGAATTCATCCAGGTCCTGCTTCACCCGCTGCAGAAGTTCCATACCCAGTTCCTGATGCGCCATCTCCCTGCCACGAAACCGCAGGGTCACCTTCACCCTGTCACCTTCCTCAAGAAATTCAGTCAGCTTGCGCAGCTTGATCTTGTAATCGCCGATATCCGTGCCCGGGCGGAACTTGATTTCCTTGACCTGAATCTGCTTCTGTTTCTTCTTGGCTTGCTGAAGTTTTTTGCCTTCCTCAAACCGGAATTTGCCATAGTCCATGATGCGGCAAACGGGCGGTTCTGCATTGGGCGCAATCTCAACGAGATCGAGCTTGGCCTCTTCAGCCAGCCGGTTCGCCTTCTCAATGGAAACTATACCAAGCTGTTCACCGTCATGATTGACAACCCGTACCTCGGGTGAAGTAATGGTCTCGTTGACGCGATGTTGCGGTTTTCTGGCAGTTATGCTCTATCCCTCCAAAACAGTACGGCCGCGGCTCGCGATCTCGACGGCGAATCCCTCACACAGCTTGTCCCGTTTCAGGGAGCCGAGGTCCTTGCCCTCTCGCGTGCGCACGGCCACAGTACTGGTTTCAATTTCCCGATCGCCGACAACCAGCAGATAGGGAACCCGTTGAATCGTGTGCTCGCGGATTTTATAGCCGATCTTTTCATTTCTCAAGTCCGATTTGACGCGCAAACCCTGATTTATCAAGGATTCTTCAATTTCCCTGGCATATCCGCCCTGCCGGTCGGTAATATTCAGGACGACCGCCTGTACCGGGGCCAGCCACAGGGGCAGCGCCCCGGCATAATGCTCGATCAGGATGCCGATAAAACGTTCCAGAGAGCCGAGAATGGCGCGGTGCAGCATGACCGGTACCTGCCTGTTGCCGCTCTCGTCGATGTAATGGGCTCCCAACCGCCCCGGCATGGAAAAGTCTAGTTGTATGGTGCCCAGTTGCCAGACCCGGCCCAAGCAGTCCTTGAGGTTGAACTCGATCTTAGGCCCGTAGAAGGCACCCTCACCCGGCTGCAGATCCCACGCCAGCCCCTTGTGGTCAAGCGCCTCCTGCAGAGCCTGCTCGGCTTTGTCCCAGAGCAACTCCTCGCCGACCCGCTGCGGAGGGCGCGTCGAGAGTTTCACGCTCACGTCCTCGAAGCCGAAATCGGCGTAGACCCGATACAACAGATCGATAAAATCCGATACCTCGCTCAGAATTTGTGCTTCGGTGCAGAATATGTGCGCATCATCCTGCACGAAACTGCGCACCCGCATCAGACCATGCAGCGTACCCGAGGGTTCATTGCGCAGACAGGAGCCGAACTCAGCCAGGCGCAGGGGCAGATCGCGGTAGCTCTTCAAGCCATGGTTATAGATCTGGATGTGAGCCGGGCAGTTCATGGGCTTGATGGCATAGGTCCGGTTTTCCGAGTCCGTCGTGAACATGTCGGCGGCGAACTTCTCCCAATGCCCGGATTTCTCCCATAACGTACGGTCGAGCACCTGCGGCGTGTGCACCTCGTGATAGCCGCGGCTTTTGAGCATGCCCCGGATGTAATCCTGGATAACCAGATAGATCTGCCAGCCGCTGTCGTGCCAGAACACCATGCCAGGAGCCTCTTCCTGGGTATGGAACAGGTCCATCGCCTTGCCCAGTTTACGGTGGTCGCGCTTCTCGGCCTCTTCCAGGCGGTGCAGATAGTCATCCAGCTCCTTCTTGTCACGCCAGGCGGTGCCGTAAATACGCTGCAACATGGCATTCCTGGAATCACCGCGCCAATAGGCTCCGGCCAGCTTCATCAGCCTGAAACCCTTACCCAGCCTGCCGGTGCTCGGCAGGTGTGGTCCGCGGCATACATCGAACCACTCGCCCTGGCGGTAAACCGAGATGGATTCGCCCTCCGGAATGGCTTTGATGATTTCCACCTTGTAGTCCTCACCGATCCCGGCAAAAACCCTGATCGCCTCATCCCGGCCCCAGACCTCGCGCCGGATGGGAAGATCCCGCTTCACGATCGCATGCATGCGATCCTCGATCTTCTTAAGATCTTCGGGCGTAAACGGTTCGTCACGCGCGAAATCATAGTAAAAGCCATCCTCGATCGCCGGACCGATCGTTACCTGAGTACCCGGGTAAAGTTCCTGCACGGCCTGTGCCATGACATGGGCGGCATCATGCCTCACCAGTTCGAGCGCCTCGTCATCCCGACCCGTGATAATGGCGAGCTCCGCATCGCTCTCGATTACGCAGCTGCTGTCGACGACCGTGCCATTGAGCTTGCCGGCAAGGGTAGCCTTGGCAAGACCGGGACCGATGGAGGTGGCCACCTCCTGCACGGTGACGGGCCTGTCGAACTCACGCCGACTGCCGTCCGGAAGCGTGATGGTTGGCATGATGCGGGACTCCAGTGGTGACCTATACGAGGGGCCACTTGCCAAAACAAAAGAGCATCGTTGTACGATGCTCTCGGGAAAATTGGTAGGCGCGATTGGATTTGAACCAACGACCCCCACCATGTCAAGGTGGTGCTCTAACCAACTGAGCTACGCGCCTGCAAGACAGCGAACAATACCGCCAGCGGCCTGATCTTGCAAGGGCGGCGGGAGCCGCCACGACTGATTTCATCACATTCGACGGGGCATCGCAGCCAGTATCCGCGGTCCCGGGATGTCAGGATATACAGTCCAGCCCGCCGCTTCCGGCTCCTCGGTTACTGCTCCTGCGCCGCCTGCAGGGAAGCAGGCGAGCGGCGTGAGCAGGACGCGGAAGCTTTACCCTACCTCCTGCATGGCCCAGGCCAGCCTCTCGACCGGTTCCCGGTCTCACCTTCTCCCTGCAGTCGTGCCTCACGCGGCGTACCTACATCCCTGCAGGCATCACCCCGTCATGCCGAGGTTTCTTTCTTCCATGCGCCGGATCTCATCGCGCAGATGCGCGGCTTCCTCGAATTCGAGGTTGCGGGCATGCTCGTACATTCGCTGTTCCAGTTTGCCGACCTCCCTGGCCAGTTGCTCCGCGCTGAGACGGCCGTACCGGACGATTTCCTCGGCCACGCAGGCGAATTCCCGCGCGCCCGCATGTTCCTTGACAACGGCACCTTCCATCACGTCAGTGATCGCCTTTTCTATGCTTCGTGGCGTGATCCCGTGGGCACGGTTATAGGCTTTCTGTTTCTCGCGCCGGCGCTCGGTCTCGTCGATGGCGCGGCGCATCGACCCGGTAATCTGGTCCGCATAGAGGATGGCCTTGCCACGCAGGTTGCGAGCCGCGCGACCGATGGTCTGTATCAGGGAACGATCGGAACGCAGGAATCCCTCTTTGTCGGCATCCAGTATGGCAACCAGCGATACTTCCGGTATATCGAGACCTTCGCGCAGCAGGTTGATGCCGACCAGCACATCGAATTTCCCCAAGCGCAGGTCGCGGATGATCTCCATCCGTTCCACGGTATCGATGTCGGAGTGCAGATAGCGCACCCGTACGCCGTGTTCGGCCAGGTATTCGGTGAGATCCTCGGACATGCGTTTCGTCAGTGTCGTTACCAGTACGCGGTCACCCTCCGCTACCCGCAGTCGTATCTCCGACAGCAGGTCATCGACCTGGGTCGCGGCCGGACGCACCTCGAGTTCCGGATCCACCAGACCCGTCGGGCGCACCAGCAGTTCCACCACGGCATCCGCGTGTTCCCCCTCGTAGGGCCCGGGCGTGGCCGAAGTGAATAGGGCTTGGGGAGCGAGGCGTTCAAATTCATCAAAGCGCAGCGGCCGGTTATCCAGCGCCGAGGGCAGACGAAACCCGTATTCCACCAGGTTCTCCTTGCGCGAGCGGTCGCCCCGGTACATACCGCCCAGCTGGGGGATGGTGACGTGGGACTCATCGATGACCAGCAGCGCGTTGGCGGGGAGGTAGTCAAACAGCGTCGGAGGCGGCTCGCCGGCCTGGCGGCCCGAGAGATAGCGTGAGTAGTTCTCGATCCCCGAGCAGTAACCCAGCTCCGCCATCATTTCAATATCGAACAGGGTGCGCTGCTCCAGACGCTGCGCTTCCACCAGTTTGCCGGCCTGATGCAGTTCCTCGAGG
Organism: Gammaproteobacteria bacterium; assembly: GCA_020027635.1. GTDB lineage: Bacteria > Pseudomonadota > Gammaproteobacteria > UBA9214 > UBA9214 > CAVQCA01. Next base: position 95 of record JAHKKL010000045.1, on the reverse strand, counting down.
CGTTGTTTCAGATCCACCTTGATCTTGTCGATGGCGTTCAGGACGATATCGCGCGGCGTGGCATAGTGCGTCCGGGGATAGATGGTCAGTCGCGG
>JAHKKL010000320.1 GCA_020027635.1 Gammaproteobacteria bacterium | reverse complement strand
AACCTGTCCATCAGTCATCTCCTGGCCCGCTGTTGTAGGAGCGGGCATGCCCGCGAACAGAACGATGCCTATTCAAGAGGTTCGCGAGCGAGCTCGCTCCTACAATGTAAATGCCAGACGTTCGAGGCGCCCTTGGCCTTAATAATAGCTGCAATTTTACCGGACGAGCGGGGCGCGGGCGGGGAAGGGCAGGGCGGCATACGTCGTCACGCCGGCGCTGGAGTTCCGCCGGTCGATGTTCATCTTCCCGGCCCCGGCAGGATGCCCTGCAGGTAGCCGTCACCCAGCTGGGACATCTGCCGCAGAATCCGGTCGCGCCGCTCCAGCACAAACACCGAGGGGCTGTCGACGCGGTAGCGGCGCGGGTTGGGCAGCACCGCGGCCAGCAGCGCCGCCTGCCCCGCACTGATGGCCGCGGCCGGCCGCGCGAAATAGCGCCGCGAGGCCGCCTGGACGCCGAAGGTATGTTCGCCCATCTCGGCGATATTGAGGTAGACCTCCAGGATGCGGCGCTTCGGCCAGGCGATCTCCAGCAGCAAGGTCATCCAGGCCTCCAGGCCCTTGCGCAGATAACTGCGCCCCTGCCACAGGAACAGGTTTCTCGCCACCTGCTGGGTCAGCGTGCTGGCGCCGCGCAGGCGAGCGCCGCGCGCGTTTCTCTCGGCGGCGTTGCGGATGGCGGCAAGGTCGAAGCCCCAGTGCTCCGGGAATTTCTGGTCCTCGGCCGCCACCACGGCCAGCGCCGCATCCGGGGCGATGCGCTCCAGCGGCACCCACTGGTAATCCTGGAACCGGCCTTCGCGCAGGGTGCGCGCCAGCATCACGGCCGAGGTGGGCGGGGGTATCCAGCGCAAGGCGATCACCGGGAGCACGCTGAGGAGGAGGAACACGAGCACTCCCCGCTGCAGCCAGCGACGCCAGGGTTCCCTGGCGCGTCCGGACGCACGCCGACGCTTGCCGCGGGACTTTTTTCTCCTGGGCAGCCGCCTGGAGGAGGGCAAATGCGAGAACAGGGATTCGCTCATGCGGGTGGCCGGCGCCGCGATTACCGGCCGAGCAGCGTGAAGGCCAGATAGGCCGCGCTGGCGAGCGACAGGCCGGCACCCCAGAGCGTCAACCAGTAGTGCCGGCTGCGCAGGCCGGCGATGACAAACCCGATGCCCAGCACGAAGCTGAACACGGCCGCACCGATGATGGCGCCCTGGCCGATGGGTTCGCCCAGTTCATCGGGCGTGTTGCCGATCCGGTAACGCATGGGTTGTCGCCGAATGAATACGAAGGGTTCCGGTGATGACTCGAGGCCGCGTCAGGTGTGCGCGGTTGCGGGTAGTATAATCCCAGGCCACGAGCCGGCATAACCGAATGCCGGAGCGGGGCGTTCCCGCGCCGCCGCGCCGAGGCCTGACGGAACGGCAGGTATCGACAATTTCTTCGAGGCGGTGGCGGACCGGTCCCGGCGCCGCGCAAGGTACACGACGATGTCCCATACGCAAGCGGTCTATCAATGGATCTTCGATGTCGACTACAAGGATTTCGATACCCGGGTTGTCGAAGCTTCGCATGAACGCCCGATCCTCGTCGATCTCTGGGCGGACTGGTGCTCGCCCTGCGTGGTACTCGCGCCGGTGCTGGTGCGTATCGTGGAGGAATTTGGCGGCCGCGTGCATCTGGCGAAGGTCGAGGTGGATGAGGGAGAGAACATGAAGCTGGCGGGGCACTATCGTGTGCGCGGTTTTCCCACCGTCATCCTGTTTGAACAGGGCGGCGAACGCGCGCGTTTCAGCGGCGCACGCCATGTGCACTCTGTGCGCGACTTCCTCCAGCAGAACAGCCGGCTGCTGGGCCATTGAGCCCGTTACATCATGTCCGTATCACGCACGCGATTGCGCTTGCGCATGATGAAGTCTGCTATATAATGCCGCCAGCGAGCAGGTACATGGTTGTACGAGAATACCGGGAAAGTAAGTAGTTCCCCTAATTGTGGGACCTCGGTGAATGCGTTAGTGTATGGCTGTCTAAAGGGAATTGGATGTGGTTTTTTTCATAGTTCATGACTCCTCTGCGGCGACCTCTGGTGATACCACCGGTCGCCGTTTTTCTTTGTGTAGCCGGCGATACAAGTGGTTTTCCGTATTGTGATGTCTGTTTGGATATCCTATGTTGGTTCCACTGATGCACTTGACGTGAATTACGGGGAAGACATATGGAAGAGGAAAGACCGTTTCTTGCGCGCATTTCGGTTGGTTTGCCACATGACGACGCCCCGGAATCTTTGCTCCGCGGGCGGGACGCCGACGGCAAATTGAGTAAACCCCTTGCCACCGTCGTCAGGGCATTCCCGACGCTGAAAGAGAGCGACGCCATCTGGCCGGTGAGGATTCACACCCTGGGGGTGTTTTCCCTGACCCTCAACGGCAAACCCGTCAGTCTCGATTCCAATCCCGCACGGCAAGCTCTCGAGTTCCTGAAAACCCTGATCGCATTCGGTGGACGCGAGGTCGGCGTCAGCAGCCTTGCTTCGGCGCTCTGGCCGGAGGCCGACGCGCAGGTTGCGCAGTGTTCCGTCGATGCCGCGCTGTGCAGTCTGCGCAAGCTCCTCGGCGAGGAACGCGCGCTGGTGTCGATGGACGGCAGCATCAGCCTCGATCCGCACACCTGCTGGGTCGATGCCTGGGATTTCGAAAAGACGCTTGCCATGACCCGGCGCATCCTGAACGGGGATGGCACCGGCGAAAACGCCGGGCGTCTCGAGCTGCTGTCCAGCCGGCTGCTGGATCTCTATCAGGGTCATTTCCTGACCGGGCAAGACACGACCTCATGGTCCGTGTCCCTGCGGGAGCGGCTGCGTATCAAGTTCATCCATCATCTGCTCGCTGCCGGATGTTACTGGGAGGCCCGCGGGTTATGGGACAAGGCCATTCCATGCTACCAGCGGGGCCTGGAGGTCGACGACCTGGTCGAGGATTTCTACCAGCGCCTCATGGTGTGCTGCCTCGAAACGCAGAGCATCAGCGAGGGACTGGCGGTCTACCGGCGCTGCCGGAAAGTGCTTTCCATCGTCCTCGGCCTGCAGCCCGCGCCGGAGACCGAGGCGCTGCATCACGCCCTCATGGGTGCGATTGTCGGGAAGCACACCGCCTGAATGTCCGCCCGCCATTCAATACGTGGAGCGTTGCTGACTGCCGCCGTGATACTGCTCGGCTTGAGCGGTACCGCTGCCTCTGAAACGGAGGAGAACCTCCGGCAGGCAAGGCAGGCGGAACTCGATCGGGCGTGCGAAGCGGCCCGGCAGGTCGCCCTGGCGCCGCGACGTCAGGAGATCTACGAGGAATGCATCAACCGTTCCGGCAAGGAGGC
>JAHKKL010000319.1 GCA_020027635.1 Gammaproteobacteria bacterium | reverse complement strand
CTGGACAATGCGCTCGCGCGCCCCGACTCCAGCACAGCCCTGCGCAAGCTGCTGCTGCAAACACGCGTCGAAATCCTCTCCCGCCGGCCGGCCGGCCATACCGCCGACGCACCCGCCTGCGGGCAGGCGGATTGACGGCTGCCCGCAGGCCGTGGGCGGCGGCGCTGGTACGGGGCCGCGGCGGTAGTACCTGCCGCACGGCGCGATGGGGGTGCCAACCGTCCGTGCCCTGCCGGTGCGCAAGGACGACGGGAATCGCTGCCATCGCGGGCGATCGACCCTGACGGCAGGCCCTCTGAGGGATGCGCCCTCAGTAGCTACGTCAGGTAGCGGTCATTGCCTGAACTGGTAAGTGGGCGGGACCTGGTAGCTCGGCTGATAGGTCGGGTATTCGGAATGGCTGCCGCGCGGCGATGCCTTACCGGGGTAATTTGGCTGCCCGAATTGACCCGCCGCCGGCGCCTCGTACACCGGCTGTGCTGCGTTGAAAGCCGGCAACGCGGGACTGCTCAACTGCTCGCCATAGGCCGGCAGGGATTGCTTATTGGCATTCTCCAGCTTGCGGATCCGTTCCTCCAGCTGCCTGATGTATGCGCGGTCCGCCGCAGCGGCGGAATCCGGTGCACCGGCGTAGGCTGGTGAATAATAACTGCGGGTGACAGGCCCATAGCCACCATAGCCCGGAGAACCGTAGCCGGAGAACCCGTGGCTTGAGTAACCGTACCCGCCACCCCCGTCGTAGTCACGGAGTCCGTAGCCCGGATAACCATAACCATCATAAGCAGCGGAGAACGCATAGCCGGGGTCGGCGAGTCCCAGTCCGCCATAACCTGGAGCGCGGTAGTAATCACCGCCCCCATAGCCGTCCTGCCAGGCGGAGGGGTCTACCGTGTTATCAACATCATACGCACCGGCGGTACCGGCAAGCAGCATACCGCCCGCCACCATTCCGCCGCTCACCCTTTTCCAGTTTCGCGCTGTATACGGTTTTTCTGACATAAGATTCCCACCTTCCTCCTGGCATGTTCCGTTAACACACCGCCGGCCAATGCCACTGCGACGGTCTGTCAGCACTCCCCGTCGTCTGCCCGGCATTGCCGGGTCAGGGATCGTCCCTGGGATTTCACCGAATTTTCCACACGTTGCCTCCAGTGGATATCCTGCATTTAGCGGCAGCAACCCGACACGCGACCAGCTGATGAACACTATCGCGGGCCGGGCATCAGCGGATTGGGCCGAGGATACACGAGAATGACGGAAGTTTGTTAACCGGTCTGCCGGGCCGGCGGGAAGACAATCGACGGGCAACGCCGCGCCGGCGGTCCCGTGATGCACGCACCGCCCGTCGGGTTGCGACGCGTCCGGATCGAGCGGCGGGCGCGACCTTGTCAGTGATTCCCCGCTGCATTACCCTGCCTCATCATTCCGCGGAGCCGTCCTGCACGTGCACACCCCATCCCATCCGTCGCCGCTCGATTACGCGGGTTTGACGCCCGACACCCTGCTCGATGCCGTTGAACAGTGCGGCTGGCGTACCAGCGGCCGGTTTCTCGCGCTCAACAGCTACGAAAACCGTGTTTACCAGATCGGCCTTGACGAGGGGCCCCCGATCATCGCGAAGTTCTACCGACCCGGGCGCTGGTCCAGCGCGGCGATCCTGGAGGAACATGCCCTGGCACTGGAACTGGCGGAACAGGAAATCCCGGTGGTTGCCCCGTTGCGCTACAACGACGCCACCCTGCATGAGTGGCACGGTTACCGCTACGCGCTCTACCCGCGCCAGGGCGGCCGCTGGCCGGAACTGAACCTGCGCGATGACCGTCTGTGGATGGGACGCATGATCGGGCGCCTGCATGCCGTCGGGTCGGCGCGCCCGTTTCGCCATCGCCCCGCACTGGATATCGACAGCTTCGGTCACCAGTCCTGCCGCTTCCTGCTCGAGCAGGGCTTCATCCCGCCGCACCTCGAAACCGCCTATCACAGCCTCACCGACGACCTCCTGCGCCAGATCGGCGCCCGCTTCGCCGATGCCGGTCCTGTCAGGCGCATTCGACTGCATGGGGACTGCCATCCCGGCAACATCCTGTGGACGGAGCAGGGTCCCCATTTCGTGGACCTGGATGACTGCCGGACGGGGCCGGCGATCCAGGATCTCTGGATGCTGGTCTCGGGCGACCGCGATGAGATGCAGCGGCAGCTGGGCGACCTGCTGGAAGGCTATGTGCGCTTTCAGGATTTCAACCCTCTTGAGCTGCAGCTGATCGAGCCCTTGCGCACCCTGCGCATGCTCCACTACGCTGCTTGGCTGGCACGACGCCGGGAGGATCCGGCCTTCATCCAGGCCTTCACCTGGTTCAATACCACCCGCTACTGGGAAGACCATGTGCTGGCGCTGAGGGAGCAGGCGGCGCTGCTCGATGAGCCGGCGCTTTCCGTCTAGTCAATCCTGCCTACCCGATGCACAGGCGGAAGGTTTTTCCTTGGCGTCTCGACGGTTTTCATTAAAATTCAGGTTTCCTGACCGACTCATACGCAACCGGAGCGATCGCAGCCCATGCCCGACATGAAGAAATGGACGGAATTTCTCGGCATCGAACTGACCCCTGTCAGCCACACCGAGAAACTGGTCTCGGCGCTGGGGGGATTTGCCGGCATTGTTTCGGTACTGTTCATTACCCGGTATTTCGTCGGCTCGGCAAGTGCATTGATCGTAGCCTCGATGGGAGCCTCGGCGGTGCTGCTGTTCGCGGTCCCCCATGGCACCCTGTCGCAGCCGTGGCCGGTCTTCGGCGGCCATGTCATTTCGGCTTGCATCGGCGTGACCTGCGCCAGCGTCATTCCCCAGCCGTTCCTCGCGGCGAGTCTCGCGGTCGGACTTGCGACAGGCGTGATGTATTACCTGCGTTGCATACACCCGCCGGGCGGAGCGACGGCTCTTTCGGCCGTCGTGGGCGGCGAGAGCATTCACGCACTGGGCTACCAGTTCGTCATCACCCCGGTGCTGCTCAATGCGCTGGTCATCCTGATCGTCGCGGTGCTCTTCAATTACCCGTTCGCCTGGCGGCGTTACCCCGCGTCGCTTGTCTCCCGCCGCACGCCGCCGCCTGACAGGGCGGCGGGCAGGGCGCACTACAGCCCCATCGCCCATGAAGACCTGGTGTACGCGCTCAGCCAGATCGATTCCTTTGTCGATATTTCGGAGGAGGATCTGCTGCGCATCTACGCGATTGCAACGGGCAAGGAGAGACAGCGGCGCTTCGATCCGGCGCGAATCCTGCCGGGGCACTACTACAGCAACGGTCAACACGGCGACAACTGGGCGGTGCGCCAGATCGTCGATGCCTCCCCAGGCCGCGATC
>JAHKKL010000318.1 GCA_020027635.1 Gammaproteobacteria bacterium | reverse complement strand
CTCGAAGCAGCGGTGAAACAGTTGATCGAGGAATGCAACACACACCGGCACGGGAACAAGGTGGACTCGCCCTGGAACACCCAAAAGCTGGCCGCTTTAACGATTCTTGAAAAACTCCACGGCGATGTGCGTCTCAACAACTGGTATGAATTGCTAGAGTATTGACAGCGGGAATTGCCTACATTGCCACCGCCAGGCCAAAACCCACAATCCGCAGGCAATCAGATTCGATACACAACTACAGGAACACGGCAGGAGCAGTCAGCGAGTGAAATCCACGTTTGCGGCCGGGCCTACGGTATTCGCGGGAATGCTGGGATTCAAACCCGGCACGGAGCCATTTGCATGATAAGCAATTGGCACACGGGGATAACTGCCGGTCAACGGGTTGTGGGCATACTATCCACACTGGCGCATGAAACCCAATAACTTAATAACGCGTCAGCGGTGGCGACTTACCTGTCACCGAGCGACGGCCCTTTATGGACCGTCGTTTTATGCTTACAGGGATATAGTGCATCGCGGAGCGCAAGAATGCGCGGGAACGATGCTCTCCGGCAGTAGCGACGCCAATCCAGGCTCGCACCGCGACAAAGGCTAATGCCGCGATCGTTCAGGCGGCCGTTTCTGTTTTAACTTCAAAAATATTGTGTAGGATGACACCCTTGTTGTCCGCCGTGATCTGGTAGCGCAGTTCGCAAACGGCCCAGTCGTTTATCATACATACCGGCCTGCGACTATCGAATTCACAAACTGAAAGTTCTTCGGGAATTTCCTGGATAAACCACTGCAGCAAATTATCAAACATAGCGATTGCCCCCTTTCGTATGTTGATCCATGCCATCGATTTACAGAATATGCCGTTAACACTGGCCTGTATATCGAACTTGCGTAAGTGTTTCCCACATAGGGCATAGTCACCTGCCTGATATGTGACAGTTATTGCCTGGATCTGTGACGCAGGTTTATATCCGGCGTGTCGCCAGTCACGGAAATATTGTCTATAACAGTGCACCATGGAACCATCGAAACAACAGGTAGTGATGGAGATGGTTATGAACAAGGTGATTATTGCTCTGATGGCAATTTACTTTTTAGGTGATCCTGATATGCAGTATCTCGCATGGCTGGGTGATCTGAAGATTTATGTCGTCGCCGCCGCCATCACGCTGGTTTCCATGCCCTGGGTAGCTTCTCAACTCGATGGTTGACCTCCGCACCGTGACGGCCCCTACACTGTCATCTCTGCATCATTCACATGGCGGCCTTCGGGCCGCCGTGTTTTGATACCTGGATTCCACCCCACCAGCTCGGTCAGTGGCTTATTTGGAACTGCCTTCCCCGGCTGCACACCCCAACAAGTCGCATCGACCAGGGGAGTGCCGGGGAGGAGAACAAACGTCGGAGCAGGTTCAGCAACGCCCCTTCTTCGCTTGGCCGGGCGGGCAGAAGTGGGAAGCGGGATATTCCCTCTCTGGATGATAGTAATAATGAGGAGTTTCCTCGTGCGAGGATGAGTGATGTGAATCATTATCGGTGGTAACCGCAGCCCCGACCGCTCCGCCCAGAGCACCGCCGATAATCGCGCCATCGCGGCCACCTATCTCATTGCCGATCGCCGCGCCGGCAGCGCCGCCGACACCACCACCGATAGCCGCGTCCAAGGTGGAATTGCCGGCATTCGCCTCAACCACCACCAGTGCAACCGTCAAAGCAAGATATTTCATGTTCATAAGTGTCATGGGGTCCTTACCAGATAGACATGTGATTTATTATCGTCACCTGTTATCAGAAATATAGTGAGCTTGGTCACAGTTTGATCCCGCCAGCCGACAGGGTCCCTTCGCACAGCTGATTTTCTGCTGACAATTGGTGCCCGGGACCGGAATCGAACCGGTACGGTGTCGCCACCGAGGGATTTTAAGTCCCTTGCGTCTACCAATTTCGCCACCCGGGCATCGTGTCCGCGGGTTGGATTTTACAGAGACGTGGTATGTATGTAGAGAAGTAATTGGAGGCTGAGGTCGGAATCGAACCGGCGTCCACGGCTTTGCAGGCCGCTGCATAACCACTCTGCCACTCAGCCCTTGATGTTGTGCAACGCCAGTGCCTGACGGTAAAAACCCCGGCTGGCTATCCGGGGTTTCTTACCTGCTACTTTGGAGCGGGAAACGAGATTCGAACTCGCGACCCCAACCTTGGCAAGGTTGTGCTCTACCAGCTGAGCTATTCCCGCATTGATAGGAGATCATTGTATCGTCGGTTCATAGCCTGTCAAGCATCATCCCGACGGTGCGGTTTCGGGCTGCCCAGCAGGATGGGCCAGGCGGCCCGCAGGTAGAGGATCATGGACCACAGGGTCAGCGTGGCGGCGACATAGATCAGCACCAGCCCTATATCATGAGTAGGAAATGCGCCTAGAGGATGGTCATAGAGCAGCAGCAGGATAGCGACCATCTGCGCGGCGGTTTTTATCTTGCCGATTACCGACACCGCCACCTTGGTCCTTTCCCCGATCTCGGACATCCATTCACGCAGGGCGGATATGGCGATCTCACGTCCCACGATGATGGCTGCGGGTATGGTGAACAACACATTCGGATTGTCCTGTACCAACACGACCAGGGCGACGGCGATCATGAGTTTGTCGGCCACCGGATCGAGAAAAGCACCGAAGACGGACGACTGCTTCAGACGCCGTGCGAGATAGCCATCGAGCCAGTCCGTTGCCGCGGCCAATCCGAAGACGGTGGTGCTGAGCAGGTTTGACCATGCATAGGGGGCGTAGAAGACGAGCACGAATACCGGTATCAGGATGATGCGCAGCAGGGTCAGTACATTCGGAATATTCCATTTCATCATCGTTACGCTATATCGGCTCGCCGTGAAAAGCGTCATAGATCTGCTGTGCGAGCGTACGGTTGATGCCCTTCACTGTCAGCAGATCATCTACACCTGCCCTGGCAACCTCTCTTAGCCCTCCAAGTTGTTTCAGCAGCAGCTGACGTCGTTTCGGGCCAATTCCGACAATCTGCTCCAGTGGCGATGTTTTGCGTGATCTGGCGCGACGCTGGCGGTGGCCGGTGATTGCAAAGCGGTGTGCCTCGTCCCGTATTTGCTGGATCAGGTGCAGGCCCGGGGAGTCTGGAGTCAGGCTGATCGGCCGGCTTCGGCCAGCCACATAAAGTGTTTCCATTCCGGGTTTTCGCTCCGGTCCCTTGGCAATGCCGATAATAAGGACATCGGAAACCTGCAACTCCTCCAACACCCGTTTAGCGACTGCTATCTGGCCCTTACCGCCATCGATGAACAGCAGGTCGGGTAGCCTGCCTTCACCCTCCACCAGCCGTGTGTAGCGCC
>JAHKKL010000317.1 GCA_020027635.1 Gammaproteobacteria bacterium | reverse complement strand
TTTGGCTCGCCAAACTCCCTTGTTTTCGCGCAGCGCGCCTTGCCTCGCACGCAAATCGACTCCCTCGCGACGGCCGTCGATATTTTCACAGGCTCTGAGGTATGAAGCCCAACACGGGTCGCCGTCTGTGAGGTCCCCTTATTGCAGCTATCGGGAAAACACACGATGACCGTATGAACACGGCCTGTCGCAGTCCTTCACTCAGGCCGGCAGGAAATCGATCGGGTAGGTAATTGTGACGGCCTCGACGTTTTTCGCGCCGAAGTCGAACAGCTTGACGCGCTGGGCGATCTTCTCACCCAGCGCGGCATCATGCAGTTCACTGGTGACGAGTTCGCACCGGGTCACCTGGCCGGTGGGTGCGATGGTCAGGCGCAGCACAACCTTGCCTTGCAGGGTCGGATCAGTGCGCAAGGCGCGGTTATAGACGCTGTATATGGCGCCCTTGTTCTGATCGAACACCATCTGGATTTCTTCGATGCTGCGGCCCGCGAGACGCGTGCTCCTACCCGCGGCACCGTCCCCTCCCCGGTTCCCGCTGCCACCATTGCCCCCGCCTGCGACAGCCGTGCCAGGCGGAGCGGACACCTGCGTGGTGCTACGGCCGGTCAGCGCGGTGCCGCCGGTGTTTCGGCTCAGGCTTGCCGTATTGATGCCGTCGCTGCCACTGGTGGTTCCGTAGGTAAGAATCGCGCGTTCCGTCTTGCTCGCCTGCCCGCCGGACTGAGACAGGGCACGTACTTGTTTCAGGCTGGTTGCCACGGTGTCTTGCCGCAGATCCTGCAGGGTGTCCCTGAGGGCGAGCAGGCCGGCCTGCTCGGCCTGCTGGCGCGCGCTGATGGTCTTCTTCCCGGGCGACAGGCGGGTAGTCGTCTGTTCCACCTGTTGCGGCTGCGATTTCCGCGGTGCAGGCGGTACGGGTTTCTCCGGCTGTGGCTTCGGTTCGGGTACAAGCCGCTGCGGTTGCGGTTGCGGGGGTGGCGTGGCCGGATTCTGCTCCAGGATCAACCGGGCAAGACGCGGCGGCAACGACTCTGCCGCACGGTGCTCGATTTTCGACAACGGCAGGTACGGTATGGCTAGTCCCGGCAGCAGGAAGACCACCAGGGTCACGTGAAGTATCCGCCGGAAACGGCGTTCATCCTCCGCCGGCAACGACCAGGGCGAGTACAAGGTATGACTGTACGCCGGCGTCATGCACTCACCCCTCACCCGGTTGCCGTTGCATGACGGCCAGCGAAATCCTGCCATAACCGGCCTGGGTGCAGGTGGCCATGATCTTCTTCAGCACACGATACGGGATCTTCTTGTCACCCATGATGGTGGCTTCCCGCCCGCCAGGCGGCTCGACCGGCGTATCACTCATGGGACGGCGGTTCTGATCGTCGAGGGCAGCTTTCAATCCTGCCGAGATTTCCGCCGGTTCCTCGAGCAGCTGCGCCACGTGGGCCACTACCGCACCCTGCACCAGGACGTCGCTACCGGATACCGTGATTACCACGGTCTCGCGCGGCTTCGCATCGGCCACCGATTCGGGCAGTCTGACGGATTTTAAGGACGGCAACGCCTCACCATCGGAGGTGTTGACCAGCAGGAAGAACACCAGGATGGTGAAGATATCCATCATCGACACCAGGTTGATGCTGGCCATGCGTCCGCTGCGCTTGTGGTGACGTTCCATGCGCCTGGCGCGTCGTGACATGATCATGGTGATTTCGCCCTGCCGTTGCTCGCCACCTTCACGGTGTCCGCCGGCGCATCGCCGATGGCGATCTCCGGAAACAGTTCCACCGACTGCATGGCGCCGGCCTGGAATACCCTGGCGACGCGGATATCATCCATGACCTGCACCACGGTGTCGTAGTCGATCTCGGGCTCCAGCAGCAGCGTGGCATCCGTCTTTTCGGGGAAACGCGCCTTGATCTGCTGGAGCAGTCCGGACAACTGCGCGAGATCCTGTCCGGATGTCGTCGGGGTGATGCGTCGGATCAATCCGCCCTGGCGGTCACCGACTTCGATGCCGCTGGCGCGCACCGTGATCTCCAGGTCGAAGCGCTCCATCGCCTGCGGTTCCTGCGTCGCGCCGGCCGGCAGATTCAGCTCCAGGATGGTGATGCGGGAGAACACCGCGGTTATGAGCAGGAAGGGTACCAGTATCACCATCAGGTTCATGAAAGCGGTGATGTTGATGTCCTCCGGTTCATGCCGTCCGGCACGGCGATGCAGGCGCCGCCTCATGACTTACTGGCTCCCCGCGATGGGCCGTTCCGTCAGGATGTTGAGGAATTTCACCGACGCCATCTCCAGGCTGTCGACCAGCTGAGTGGTCTTGGTCTGCAGCACGGCATAGATCAGCAGCAGGGGAATGGCCACCATCAGCCCGAAGGCCGTGGTGTTCATGGCCACGGAAATGCTGGCCGAAAGCATGTTCGCCTTTTCCGCCGGGTCGGAGGAGGAGACGGCGGTAAAGGCCTGGATCAGGCCGATGATGGTGCCGAGCAGTCCGAGCAGGGTAGCGATATTGGCGAAGGTGGCGAGATAGGGGGTGCGTTTCTCCAGGTTGGGTACGGTCTCCATCAATCCTTCCTCCATGGCGATCTCGACGTCATCGCGCCGGCGCGAGGTGCGTGCACGGCTGAGACCGTAGCTGAATATGTGGCTGATGGCCGTCCTGGAGCTGGCGATATCCGCTGCCACCTGCCGGTATTTGCCCTCCTTCAGCAGCGGCATGAGTTTATTCCAGAGCCGTTGATTGCGGCTTCTGGCCAGGCTGAGATAGACATAGCGCTCGATGGCAATGGCCAACCCCAGGGCCAGCACCACCATGATCGGATACATGAACAGACCGCCGGACTGGAAGAATCCGACGACGGTATTATAGAGTTCCATGGACCACCCCCTCGTGAATTGCTAACGATTGTTACCGTTTGACTCTACCGGCGCGCTCCGCCCGAAAGCGTGAACTGTTTCGTAATATTCCAGCTCACGCCTCATGACGTCGCGGTCAACGGGCACCATGATTTCATCCACCAGGCTCTGCATGGGACGGCCGGCAAGCTCTCCCGGTACGGCGGTCTTCCAGGGCACGATATGCAGGGCTTTGGGCAGTTCGCGATTGCCGGTGATGGTCGCCCCTTCCAGTTCCAGGCTCTCATCGGCAGCGGCCGGTAGCCACGACACCGCGAAAATGACGGCGAGAACCAGGCTCGTGCGGCGATGTTTCATGGCTGTTTCGCCCCGGCGGTCAACTGTTGCGTCCGGGTTATCTGCTGCTTCTCTGCGATCCTCAGCTGCAACTGGCCCTCATCCGAACCGGTGAGCTGCCGGTAACGTTCATAATGCCGCAGCGCTTCCCCGGGCT
>JAHKKL010000316.1 GCA_020027635.1 Gammaproteobacteria bacterium | reverse complement strand
GGTGCCCTACCTGATGATCCATTTCGCCAAGCCCTGGCTGGAGGCGAGCGGCGCCATCCTCTTCGGTCTGTTTCTGGGGGTGCTGGCGCTGCGCTCGCGCTCCATCTGGGGAGGCACGATGGTGCACATGAGCGTCGCCCTCAGCATGGATCTGCTGGCGCTGATGCAGACCGGTCATCTCCCGGGACGCTGGTGGCCGTGACGATGCCCGAATCCGTTTCCGCAGTGCACCGCTGTTACCGGAGCAGGCTCCGGACGTTGCTGCAAGCCGGACACCTCCCGGAGCGCTGGCGATCATGAACACTGCCGGAGCAGGCTCCGCGACGCCTCACCGTTACCGGAGCATGCTCTGGGCGATTCTTTTGCTGGCCGCGCTGCCCGCCTCGCTGCTGACGAGCTGGCAGTTGCTGGTGGGCGCCGACTTTCTCTACCCGCTGTGGTATGAGGTGATCGGCATCGACCGCACCATCGCGGAGTACGGGCCGAAGAACCGCTACCGCGACCGCTTCGAGGACACCACGCGGGAAGAACGCCGCCGGCTGTTCGCGGCCATCGTCGCGGCGATACAGGACAACGGGAGGGGACTGGAAACGCTCGCCTACCACGATGCCGAGGGCCGCCCCATCGCCCCGCTGCTGCGTCCCCCGGAAATCACCCACCTGCGCGACGTGGCGCGACTGGTCGATGGGCTGTATCGCCTCGGCCTGGGCGCCGCTCTGGTCTGGCTACTCGCACTCATTTGGCTCTGGCGGCTGCGCTTGCCACCCCCGCCGCTGGGACGTTACTTCGCGGGTCTCGGGCTTGCCACCACCGTGCTGGCGCTCGCCGTCATCGCTATCGGGGCGAAGAAGGTGTTCTATACCGCCCATACCCTCATCTTTCCGGCCGGACACCAGTGGTTCTTCTATTATGAGGAGTCCTTGATGACCATGCTCATGAAGGCGCCGGACCTGTTCGCCGCCATCGCCGCGGAGTGGCTGCTGCTGACGGCCTTGTGTTACTGGCTGAGCATCCGCCTGTCGCGCCGGTTCATCCGCCACGCCGCTTGAGTTCACTTCATGTAATGGGTACGTCGCTGCGCTCCTTTACAGCAGCACCCGCTCGATGCCGCCGCTGCGGGCGCGGGTGATGAACTGCGTTTCCCAGTCCTTGCCGAGCAGGTGGTTGGCGAGTTCCACCACGATGTAGTCGGTTTCCAGACCGGTGTCGTCGGCATAGCGGGACAGCCCCTGCTGGCAGGAGGGACAGGAGGTCAGCAGCTTCACGTTGCCCGCGACGGCGCGCGGTTCGCCCGTCAGCTTCTGGATCCCGGCCGCGAGCTGCTCCTGCTTGCGAAAGCGCAGCTGGGTGGCGATGTCCGGACGCGACAGGGCGAAGGTGCCGGCCTCGCCGCAGCAGCGGTCGGAGAGCATGACCGGCTGGCCCATCAGGGTCGAGGCGACCTGGATGGGATTGTGGGTCTTCATCGGCGTATGGCAGGGGTCATGGTAGAGGTACTGCACACCCTGCCCGGCCTCGAGGCGCACCCCTTTCTCCAGCAGATATTCATGAATATCGAGCAGGCGGCACCCCGGAAAGATTCTGTCGAACTCGTACTCCAGCAGCTGGTCCATGCAGGTTCCGCAGGAGACGATGACGGTGCGGATGTCGAGGTAGTTGAGGGTGTTGGCGACGCGGTGGAACAGCACCCGGTTGTCGGTGGTGATCTGCTGCCCGCGGACGGCATCGCCGCCGGATTTCTGCGGATAGCCGCAGCACAGATATCCCGGCGGCAGCACGGTCTGGGCGCCCGACTCGTAGAGCATGGCGAGCGTCGCCAGACCGATCTGGCTGAACAGGCGCTCCGAGCCGCAACCCGGGAAATAGAACAGCGCATCCGAAGTCTCCGATACCTTCGACGGATCGCGCAGGATCGGCACCAGGCGGCTGTCCTCCAGCCCCAGCTGCGCGCGCATGGTCTGGCGCGGCACGGAGGATGGCATGGGTTTCTTCACGAAATGCACCAGCTGGGAACGCAACGTCAGCGGACCGCTGGTCCCCTCCGGCAATCCCCCGCCCTGCGCGGGCAGCAAGCGGCGCGCCAGGCGCACCGCGAGGCGCTGGCCGCGGTAGCCCCAGTCGATCATCAGCTTGCGCATCAGCTTGATGGTCGCGGGGTCGGTGACGTTGAGAAAGGTCATCGCCGCCCAGGTGATCGGGCTGTAGTGCTTGTGGCCGCGCTCGCGCAGCAGCTTGCGCATGCGCATGGTGACTTCGCCGAAATCGATGTTCACCGGGCAGGGATTGAAGCATTTGTGACAGACCGTGCAGTGGTCCGCCACATCGTTCATTTCCTTGAAATGCCGCGACGAGACGCCGCGCCGCGTCTGCTCCTCGTAGAGGAAGGCCTCGATGATCAGGCCGGTGGCGAGGATCTTGTTGCGCGGCGAATACAGCAGGTTGGCGCGCGGGATATGCGTATTGCACACCGGCTTGCATTTGCCGCAGCGCAGGCAGTTGCGGATATCGTCGTTGAGCGCGCCGAGTTCGCTCGCCTCCAGCAGCAGAGCCTCCTGCTGCACCAGGCGCAGCGACGGGGTATAGGCGTTGCCGAGTCCCGAACCGGGCAGCAGCTTGCCGCGGTTGAAATGCCCTTCCGGATCGATCTCCCGCTTGTAGCGTTCGAAGGCGGCGATCACCCGCGGATCCAGGAACTTGAACTTGGTCAGGCCGATGCCGTGCTCGCCCGAGATCACGCCGCCGAGCGAGACGGCGAGCTTCATCACGCGGTCGACGATCAGATCCGCCTCGTGCAGCATGGCATAGTCGGAGGAGTTGACCGGGATGTTGGTGTGCACGTTGCCGTCACCGGCGTGCATGTGGGTGGCGACGAACAGGCGGCTTGTGCGCCGGGCGGCATGGATGGCCGCGAGTTTTTCCAGCAAGCGGGTCCACTCGTGCCCGCCGAAAATCTCCGACAGCGGCCGCTCCACCTCCTTGCGGTAGGAGATGCGCAGATCCCGGCGCAGCAGCAGGTCCAGCAGCCGGTCGCCGGGCCGGGCCTTCGCCCGCACGTCTTCGTCCAGCAGGTCCGCATGTTCCGCCGCCGGCTCATCCAGGTGCTCGAGCAGGCCGGACCAGCGCGCCTGCCGGGCATCGAGCAGTTCCCGGGCGGCATCCTGCTTGGCCTGTAGGATGGCCCGGTTCTCCTCGCTGCTGGTGAATTCCCCGTCGCGGTGCAGCGCCGCCAGATCGCCGGTGAGGAATTCCCGCACGGCCTCGACGATGGCCAGCTTGTTGCGCGTCGAATACTCGATGTTGATGCGCTCGATGCCGGCGCTGTATTCATCCAGGCGCTCCAGCGGGATGACCACGTCCTCGTTGACCT
>JAHKKL010000315.1 GCA_020027635.1 Gammaproteobacteria bacterium | reverse complement strand
GCACTGCCTCTTTACCGTTCAGTGGCTTACGGGCCAGCATGCTCCACCCCAGAGCATCATAATGCATTCCGCTGGGCCGGGGATCGTAAAACAGCCGGTCCATTTGTTCCGCCAGCCAATAAAACGGTACCACAAACAACGGCCGCCAGCGCTCCGAGAGGTTCACGCGAATGACATGGAAGAGAATCAGGATCGGACCGCCTCTCGACCAACAGTCCACGACTTCGAAGCCAACACGCCGGCACAACATCCGAAGGCCGTCGTCGGTAAACCGGTAATAATCCCCGGGATGCTTGTGCACATGCCAGTACTGCGGCGTGGTAATGATGACCACGCCTCCTGGCTGCAGGACCCGGTAACACTCCGCCATGGCGCGTGCAGGATCGACAAGATGTTCGAGCACTTCAATCAATGCCGCGACGCCTGCGACGCCGTTTCGAATGGGAAGATGATCTGCATCTCCGATCAGATCCACCTGATCGCCGACAAACCGGTCCAACCCGACGACATGACCCTGTCCGTTCTCCAGGATGTGGCGATACTGCCCGCCCCCACCACCGATATCGAGCCGCAGGCCGGCTGGAATTCCCAGCGCGCAAGCCTGAGAGAGGAGTTCGGCAAGCTGGCAGCCGGGATAATCCCGGCGTCGCCGGGTGACACGATCCTGCACACGCTTGAAGCGACTCTGGACAGCTGTCAGCAGCCCGTGAGACATCGCGCTATCCATGCTCGTTTCGAAGATGGACCAGGAAACTCTTGCCGTGCCAACCGAAATGTGCGTATTCCACAAACTCAACATCCGGATGACAGTTCAGGAACTCTTTGATGGCCAATTGTTCACCGCGATCCGGCCTGCCATTGAAACAGTAATAATCGTCGAAGCACAATACCGTCCCTTGCTGCAGAATTGGAACGATGAATTCCAGCACGGTGCGGGTTGACTCGTAGAGATCGCAATCGATATAAATCACGCCGGCCCTGGTCCTGGCAGCCAGGTCCCGCGCACGCGCTGCCGTCAGCGTCTCCTGGTAGTACCCCTCAATGATGGTGTAGCGTTCCGGTGAAATGCCCGTTTGCGATACGATCCGGTCAAATTCTGCGCGCGATGTACGGTAGTCCCCCTCCTTCCATTTTGGATGGCGGTCCAGGGAGTTCAATGCAGGCAGCCCCTGAAATGAATCAAAGAGCCAAAAATGCATGTTCTCCTTGAAGTGAATCGCGTGGTGCTCGAAGGCCATCCGGAAGGTTCGCCCCCCCCAACATCCAAACTCGAAGTAGTCTCCGGCCATAAGATTCCCGGCCATGAACTCAAACGCCAGCCTGATCATTTCACCGCGGTTCAAGCGGCCGGAGGGCATTCGTGCGTCTTCCCCGGCGGCATACGGGGGAACGTCAGGATACAGCCGCCGCATGGAATAGCGCGCGGCGAGACGCTGAAGGAATGCCTGTTCCAGAGCAAACGGCTGTCGCAACAAAGACGCCAGGAAAGATTTCAATGAATACATCTGCATGCTCTCCAAACGATGACCGGCCGCACGGCATCACCCATCTTGTCGCCCTGCCCGCACGACGCACGTGTCACGGAATGCGGTCCGGACGGCCTTCGCCGATATGAAACGGCAACCTCGACATCCAAACCCATCAGCTGTTTGCGCTGCCGACCAGCAATCGTTTCAGTTCAACAAGGTCCGGGATCCTCACGCACCCCAGGACGACCAGCATCGCCGCATACCCCATGGTTCCTGACACGACGGCGATCGCGACACCCGAACTCTGCGCCAGCCAAAGCACAGACGCCATGCTCACCGCGGCGAGTGCGTACCGCCAGAGCCCCCATCGTGGCAGCGCCCACCGCTCCCCACCGGGGAATCAGCAGCAGATTCCCGATGATGTTCAGGCAGGCACTCAGGCCGTATACACCGACCAGCGGCCAGACCCGATCAGCGGCCATGAGCGCCTGGGTCGGAATCATGATCAGCACGAGCGGAAGACTGCCCCAGATCAGGATCTGCAGCGGGGCCACAGAGTCCTTAAATTCACTGCCGAACAGGATCAGGGTCAATGAGTCTGCCGCAAAGCCAATCCCGATCGCCAAAGGGAGAATGAGGCTCAGGAGTGGCTTCCATGTTTTTTCAAGAAGTTCCCGGCTGCTGCGCAAGTCCCGATCGGCCAATCCCGAAAAACGGGGGTAAAAAGGCCGTGCAATTGAGGCTGCCAGGGGAATAATGGCGTCGAGAAACCGATAGGCCGCCGCGTAGAGGCCCACCTCGCGCGTGCCACGGAGCCATTCCAGCATGACCATATCGATTCGATAATACACCGCAAAACCAATGAGCAGCAGGCCGAAGGGAAGCGCCTCGCGGATCATGCCGCCGACGGTCGACATTGAGACAGGGAATGTTCCCGGCAGCCGTCCGGCCAGCACATACGTCACGGCAAGCATCACCAGATTGGCCGCAGTGGCTCCAAGAAGCAATGAAACCGTTTTTCCGCCCAGCAGGAGCGCGCCCGCCACGGCGGCCGATCCGAGCAGCGAACTGAGGATCTGGCACACGGCCACCGTGCGCAAGTCTTCCCGGGCAGTCAGGGAAACGAGCATCGGCGTCGTGACGGCCGACAGGACGCTCGCAAATCCAGCCAGCGCCAGCGAAGCCAGTAGCACCGCATCGCGATGCAACATCGCCCCGCATCCCATCATGACGAGCCACCCCAGACCCGCGCACAGAAACAGCGCGTGCCGCAGCGTCGCAATCACCTCCGATTCCCGGCTTCGGCCCCGACTGATCTCGCGAATCGCATAGGCCGCCAGCCCGAAATCCGCCACGGCTCCGAACGGATACGCGAACGCCAGCACATAGGAATACCGCCCCAGTTCCTCCGACCCCAGGTACCGGACGATCGCAATCGACGCCGCCATATTGACCAGCTTCGTGATCACTTGCGCAGTCGCCAGTGACAGAATGTTATTAAACAGCCGGCCCTCAGGCATGTGACCGCTCCCTACGACGACACAACAGATTCATGTACGTGTGCGCCCACGCGACAGGGATAGACGCTCGGGTTCCACAGCCCGGACGCATGACACGCGGCAGAACAACCGGCATCACGCTGGCACGGAACCGAGCTGTGAGCCTCGGCGATTAAACTCGGGAGGGGACGGACGTTCTTCTTTACCGACAGATTTCTGTGAACGCAAATGGACCACCTTCGCAATTAAGGCCGCATAGAGCCAGAACGGCTCCATGATCCTGACAATAATGAAGGTGTTGGCGCCGATGCCATGGATGAGCATGCCCACAAAGCCCAGGAGAAACCCTAAAATGATTCCCTGAAAATACGGATCGTCAATTTCCTCCAGGGCGGACCGGGCAAGCCGATAGATCGACCACATCAGAAATCCGAACGCCACGATGCCCAGCAGTCCGACATCGGCGAGCAGCTTGGGATACATCGCATCCATAAAAGGGCCGCCGGTGACGCCGTTGCCCCATAACGGTGATTTCTTCCAGAAATTCACCGCTTCCTGCCATGACCGGAGGCGGTCCGTCGTCGACGTATCGACCTTGACGCCGCCGACACGAAACTGCTCGCCCTCCTGCGCCTTCTGCGTGAAGGTATACAGGACGCGATTCTTGACGGACTCCGGAGCCCAGAGGGGAGCCGCCAGCATTCCAAACAGCACGAACGTCAGCAGCAAAGGATTGCGGCGGCTGATGTAGGCCATAAACACCACCACGACAACTCCTGCGGCCAAATACGATGAGCGGGACAGGGTCGCCTGCAGGGCAATAAACCCGAGTAGCAGCAGCACGGCATGAGACACCCTGCTCCGGGAAGCGCCCGGTATCGTCAGCAGACCCGTCACGATGGACAGCATGAACACCAGATATCCCCCCAGCGTATTCGGCTCGCCCTCCTTCCCTTCAAACGGCGCCGAGGCCCGCTGGCCGCTTGCCATTTGAAAGATGGCATAGAGCGACACCAGAAAACAGGTGACCAGACTGACGGTCACAAGCCGCTTGATCTGTTTTTCGTCGGTCACCAGGTTCACGGTCATAAAATACAGGAAAAAATATTCGTAGTACTTCAGCAAAAAAAAGAAGCCGGCAAACGGACGGACGCGCCCCACCAGCACACCGATCAGGGTCGCAATGATACTGGCCCCCAGATAATAGGCGATGGCCGTGTTGAGCGGGGTCTGCAGATACTGCCTGCTCTGCCTGACCAGCGCGATTTTCGCCAGCCAGGCGCATCCCACCAGCAGCATGAGAAAATCGTCGAGCCGCAACGTCAGGCCGCGCGCAAACTGCGCTCCGCCGCCAAGGCTCTGCCCCCCAACTTCAAACTCAGGCCCCAGCAACATGGAGATGACAATCAGATACAATCCCGTCAAAGGAAACAAAAACGCGACCAGCAAGACGAGCATGCCGATCGTGATCATTTCCCCCATTCCCGGCTTCGTCAACGCAATTACGAGCGCGAGCGGGACTGCCAGCAGCGCCGTGACCAGCATTTGCGTGGCGCGCGATTCAAAAATCTCTTGCAGCATCACAATACCCTATCCGGTCTGGCCGGTCTGGTGGGGCACAGAAGCTGGGCGTGATTGCAGGTGCAGTTCTGCAGTTACCGATATTCGTATCGATAATAGCCGTACTCGGGCGTGATCTCAGCCCGCACATTGGTCAGCACAATACCCAGGACTTTCCCCTGGGCATGCTCGACAAGAAACTTCGCCCGTTTCAAGGCGCTTCTCCCGATGCGACCGACCTGATAGACCAGAATGACACCGTCAACTTTCGCGCTCATCATGACGGCATCGGCGATGGGCAGAATGGGAGGCGTATCGAACAGGACGACGTCATATTCTTCACGCATCTCCTTGATGACTTCAAGAAATTTTGCCGAGTTGATATATTCCGCCGGGCTGTGCGGAATATGGCCGCTGGTAATGATATTGAGCAAGTCGATGCCGGGTGTATTGACAATGCGATCCACGCCCAACACGCCGATCATCAAATCGGTCACGGTCCGCAAGGCCTCCCGCCACGGCACTCCTCCGACGAGCACCTCGGACAACCCGGGACTGCGCTCAAGACCCAGCCGGGCATGCACGAATGGACGTCGCAAGTCGGCATCGACCAGAAGGACCCGCTTGCCATCCTGCGCCATCGTCAGAGCGAGGTTCACGATCGTCGTCGTTTTCCCC
>JAHKKL010000314.1 GCA_020027635.1 Gammaproteobacteria bacterium | reverse complement strand
GCGGCAGTGATCCTCGACGTACAGCCAGTCGCGCACGTTCAGGCCGTCGCCGTAGACCGGGATCGGCTTGCCTTCCAGCGCATTGAGGATCGCGAGCGGTATCAGCTTCTCCGGAAACTGGTATGGGCCGTAATTGTTGGAGCAATTGGTGGTCAGCACCGGCAGGCCCCAGGTGTGGTGATAGGCGCGTACCAGGTGGTCAGAGGCCGCCTTGGAAGCCGAGTAGGGACTGTTGGGTGCATAGGCACTTGATTCCGAGAAAGGCGGATCATTCGCCGCCAGGCTGCCGTAGACCTCGTCGGTGGATACCTGCAGGAAGCGCGTGCTTTCTGAAAAATCCCGCCAGGCCTCCCGAGCTACCTCCAGCAAGGTGAACGTGCCCTGGACATTGGTTCTGATGAAGGTCTCTGGCCCCAGGATCGAGCGGTCGACATGGGATTCAGCGGCGAAATTGACCACGGTGTCGATCGCTTCATCGGCAAACACCCCGGCGACGCAAACCCGGTCGGAGATGTCCCCGTGCACGAACCGGTAGCCCGGCGCCGCCTCGATATCCGCCAGGCTCTCCAGGTTGCCGGCATAGGTCAGGGCATCCAGGTTGACGACCCGGTCTTCCGGGTGCCGGCCGATCCAGTAGCGAATGAAATTGGACCCGATAAAACCGGCGCCGCCGGTTATCAGCAGTCTGCGCATGAATGAAGCTCCTTCAGCATCTTGTTGAGACTGTCACGCCAGTGCGGGATCGGTGTTGTCAGCAGGGATTGAATTTTTAGGGTATCGAGGACGGAATACGCCGGCCGCCTGGCCGGAGTCGGATACCCGGATGTCGGAATGTCCTCGACGGTAGTTGTTTTCAGTGCAAATCCGGTCTCGCTTGCACCGGCAATGATGGCGGTTGCAAATCCATGCCAGGATGTGCTGCCGGCATTGGTGTAATGATACGTGCCGCGAGCCCGGTTTTGAACCAGGGTCCTGATGACCCCGGCAATATCACGCGCCCAGGTGGGTGTACCAAGCTGATCATTCACCACTCTCAGCGGCTTGCCCTCTCTGGCGACCCTGAGGATGGTTTTCACGAAATTATGGCCATGGACGCCGTATACCCAGGCGGTACGCAGTATGGTTGCTTCGGGCAAAGCGGTCCGAACGGCCTGTTCGCCTTCCCATTTGCTGCGTCCGTAAACGCCGAGCGGATGGGCTTCGTCCTCTTCACGATACGGCCGCGACTGCTTGCCATCGAACACGAAATCGGTCGAAACATGCAGCACTTTTCCACCATAGTTTGCGACCGCCCCGGCTAGTCTCGCGGCGCTGTCTCGGTTGATGACAAACGCCTGCTCCACCTCAGACTCCGCCCGATCCACCTGCGTGTAGGCGGCACAGTTGATGACCCAGTCCGCCTGAAAACGCCGCACACCCTCGGCAACCTGCTTCGGGTTCAGGAAGTCCAGTTCCTGACGCACAGGGGCAATGACCTCGTGTCCTGATTGAGAGAACAACCTGAGCACCTCGAAACCCAACTGACCGGTAGATCCCGTTACCAGAATCCGCATCAGTCCACCAGGTAACGGGGTAGATGGTCACCGCTGTCCCTCAGACGCGTATTGCGTCGGTCCTTATCAGACAGCATATAGTCCAGCTGCGGCCATTCGATACCGATATCCGGATCGTCCCAGGCAATGCCGTACTCATCGCCCGGCGCATAGAAAGCGGTACATTTATACAAGACATCCGCCTGCTCGCTTAACACACAGTAGCCATGCGCGAAACCTGGTGGAATATAGACTTGTTTCCGGGTTACTTCCGAGAGCACGACGCCGACCCAGTTACCGAAAAACGGCGAACCCTTGCGAATATCGACCGCCACGTCGAACACCTCACCGGTCACCACATGCACTAACTTCCCCTGCGGATGTTCCAGCTGGTAATGCAAGCCGCGCAGCACACCGCGTGTTGAACGGGAATGGTTGTCCTGGACAAAGGTTTCTGGCAACCCCTGCAACCGGAATTTCCGGGCATGGTAGGTTTCCATGAAGAAACCGCGCGGATCCCGGAAGATGTCCGGCTCGATCAGCAATACCTCCGGATGATCGGTCGCCGTCACCTTCATAAGGAAATTTTGTCCTGTCTCAGGATTTCCAGCAGGTATTGACCATAATCACTGTTTTGCAGCGAGGCGGCGAGTCGTTCCAGCCGGGGGGCATCGATATACCCCATGCGATAGGCGATTTCCTCAACACAGGAGATCTTGAGTCCCTGGCGCTGTTCAATCGCCTCGACGAAAGTCGCCGCCTGCAGGAGAGACTCATGCGTGCCGGTGTCCAGCCAGGCGGTGCCGCGCCCGAGCAGTTCAACCTTCAGCGCATTCTGCTCCAGATAGGCCTGGTTGACATCGGTAATTTCTAGTTCGCCGCGCGCCGACGGTGTTAACCCCTCGGCAATGCCCACCACCCGCGAGTCATAAAAATACAGGCCGGTCACGGCATAGTTCGAACGGGGACGTGCCGGCTTTTCTTCGATACCAATCACATGGCCCTCACCATCGAAGTTCATCACGCCGTAACGCTGCGGGTCACGTACCCGGTAGGCAAACACCGTGGCGCCCTGGGTCAGTCCTGCCGCATTCTGCAGCACCTTCGCCAGGCCGTGACCGTAAAAGATATTGTCGCCGAGTATCAGGCAGGAGGGTTGCCCATCGATGAACTCCTTCCCGATAATAAACGCCTGGGCGAGCCCACCGGGCGTGGGCTGTACGGCATAGTGAAAATCAAGCCCGAGCCGGCTACCATCGCCGAATAGATGCTGGAATGCCGGCAGATCCTGCGGGGTGGAGATCACCAGAATTTCCCGAATCCCGGCCAGCATGAGCATCGAGAGCGGGTAGTAGATCAACGGCTTGTCATAGACCGGCATGAGCTGCTTGCTCACCGCCAGCGTCAGGGGATAGAGGCGAGAACCGCTGCCACCCGCCAGGATGATGCCTTTCATTCACATTCGCCTTGCATAAAGGGAATATTCGGAACCCTGAACCCAAAAGTGAGAGGTAGGGTGCGCCGTGCGCACCATGATATGAACCGGGTTAAACAAGCAACGGTGCGCACGGCGCACCCTACGAATATCAAGCACCTGTTTCACTTTTTGTATACTTCCATGTGTTTCCGTGGCAATAAAACAATTATGAATAGCCACGGAACTCACGGAAGAACACGGAAAAATATTCGATCCAAAAACATACTCTGACATGACATTGAATCATCCCTGGCTTTTTAGGTCACTGAAAAGATTTATGGGTCATCGCGTAATCGTGTGGGTAAAAACTGGCCTTGCAGTGTGGCCAGACCCTGTAATTACCGGCATAAACTGCATTGGCTGAGGCACAGGATTT
>JAHKKL010000313.1 GCA_020027635.1 Gammaproteobacteria bacterium | reverse complement strand
GGCTGCGTGCAGTGCCACATGCCGCTGGTGGAGCGGCCGCTGGTCGAGGGCGGCAAGGCGCGCCCGGTTCGGCGCCACCTGTGGCGGGGCGGCCATGATCCGGATATGGTAAAAAAGGGGCTGGAGGTGCGCTTCGGGGAAATCACCGCTACCTCCCCCGGCACTCGAACCTTCGCCGTGACGCTGACGAATGTCGGCGCGGCGCATTACCTCCCGACCGGGACCCCGGACCGCCATCTCACCGTCCAGTTGCGCTTGCTGAACAGCCGGGACGAACCCATCGATGAGCAGAACCATACCTTGAAGCGGACCGTGATGTGGCGGCCGTTCATCGTCGATCTGTGGGATAGCCGGTTGCCGCGCTGGCAACCCCGTACCTTTCAAATCACCTTCCCAAGGAACGACAAACCGCAGCCCGCGGCGGTGGAGGCGGTGGTGCGCTACCACCTGCTCGATGAAACACGACGTCTGCGCATCGGCTATGAGAACCGGGAGCCGATCGCCTATGAAGTTTTTCGCCAGAGACTGACCATACCGTAGGCGATGGCCTGCTTACCCGCAGGTTTAAGGGGTGCGCTGAACGGCACGTGGTACACGGGAAGCATCCCGCCCGCATCCCTCTATGAGTTATGGACGCTAACAACGGAGAGCTATCGATATGAAAAGACGTGACCTGGTGATCATCGGTGGGGGTGCCGGTGGACTGGTCGTGGCCAGCGTGGCATCCCAACTGGGTCTGCGGGTCACGCTGATTGAAAAGGCGGCGAAGCTCGGTGGTGATTGTCTGCACACTGGCTGCGTGCCCAGCAAGACCCTGATCCATGCCGCACGGGTGGCTTCCCTCATGCGCCGTGGTTCCGAATTCGGGCTGCCTGCCTGTGATCCGGAAGTGGACCTGGGCAGGGTCGCCGATCATGTGCAGGCAGTAATCGACCACATCCAGGTACACGATGATCCGGAGCGATTCCGGGGCTACGGTTGTGAAGTCCTCTTCGGCGCGGCGAAATTCATCGACCCCCGCGCGGTCCAGGTGGATGAGCGCGTGATCCAGGGGCGGCGGTTTGTGATCGCGACCGGTTCACAACCGTTGATACCACCCATTCCGGGGCTGGAAACCGCGGGCTATCTCACCAATGAGGACCTGTTTTCACTGCGCAAGCTGCCGGCCCGGCTGGTGGTACTGGGCGGCGGGCCGGTTGGCCTGGAGATGGCGCAGGCTTTTGCACGCCTCGGCAGTAAGGTCACGGTGGTGGAACGTCTGCCGCACCTGTTGCCCCAGGAGGATCCCGAGATCGCTGATGCATTGCAGAAGCACCTCGTCGAAGAAGGCATGGCGGTGCATACCTCGACCAACGCGGAAAAGGTCCAGACAAAAGATGGCAAGACGGTCGTGAATTGCAGTGACGGGCTTCAACACGAGGCGGACGCATTGCTGGTTGCCGTCGGCCGGCGCCCGGTGGTCGAGGGGCTGGGTCTGGATGCCGCGGGTGTCACCTATGATGCAAAGGGTATCCGGATCGACCGGCGTCAGCGTACCTCGCGGAAACACATCTATGCCTGCGGCGATGTCTGCGGTCCGTATCCACTGACTCACATGGCGGAATACCAGGCCGGCATTGTCATCGGCAACGCGATATTTCGTGTCCCGAAGAAAACCGATTACCGTATCGTCCCCTGGGTGACCTATACCGATCCGGAACTGGCGCGGGTGGGGTTGACGGAGCAGCAGGCGCGCGACCAGGGCATCGAACCTGCCGTGCTGCGGTTCCCTTTTCAGAACATCGATCGCGCACTGACCGACGGGCAGACAGCCGGTCTCGCCAAGCTGGTGGTCCACAAGGGCAAGATACTGGGCGCATCGATACTGGGGCCCCATGCCGGCGAATTGATCCATGAGATCGCGCTGGCGATGAAGACCGGTGCGGGCATCGGTGATATTTCGGCTACCATACACGCCTATCCGACGCTGGCGCAGATACACCGGCGCGTCGTGAATACCTGGTATGGCCAGAAACTCTTCAGCCCGGGAACCCGGAGTGCAGTCAAGTGGATCAATCGTCTCGTGCCGTAGAGGCAAGGGCCATCGAATCGATTCACTATTGAGCGAGTATCCGGATGTCTCGCGTTCCCGGGTTGATATCCAGGCACCAGGCTTGTCAGATACGATAATTGCCGCTCGAAACCTCAGGAAAAACCCATGAAGCAACATGAGATGGTTAAACACTACTATGGCCAGGTGCTGCAGAGCACGGCCGACCTCAAGACCAGTGCCTGCTGCACCACCACGGCCATGCCGGCCCATGTCAAGGCGGTACTGGAGCAGATCCACGAGGAGGTTCAGGCCCGCTACTACGGTTGCGGTCTGGTGGTGCCCGAGGCACTGGAAGGACTGCGGGTACTGGACCTTGGCTGCGGCAGCGGTCGCGATACCTTTCTGCTGTCGAAGCTGGTGGGAAGACAGGGGTTCGTCGTCGGGATCGACATGACACCCGAACAAATAAACTTCGCCCGCCGTCATGTGGCGTACCACACAAGCCAATTCGGATACGATCGGCCCAATGTGGACTTTATCGATGGTACGGTGGAACACCTGGAGGAATCGGGTCTCGAGGCCGGAACCTTTGATCTGGTTGTCTCCAACTGTGTCATCAATCTTGTGCCGGACAAACGCGCGGTGCTGCAGCAGGTTTATCGCTTGCTCAAAGCGGGTGGCGAGCTTTATTTCTCGGATGTCTATGCAGACCGGCGGATACCGCAATCCCTCACGGAGGACCCGGTGCTCTACGGGGAGTGCCTGAGCGGCGCGCTCTACTGGAACGATTTCGTAGCGCTGGCGAAAGCCTGCGGTTTCGCCGATCCGCGCCTGGTCGCGGACAACCCGGTGACGATTCATGATGCCGGGCAAAAAGACAAGCTGGGCAACATCCGGTTTTATTCCGCGACCTACCGGTTATTCAAACTGGAGGGTCTCGAACCCGCCTGCGAGGACTATGGCCAGGCCGTCATCTACCGGGGCACCCTCCGCCATCATCCGCACCGGTTCGTGCTGGATAAGCACCATGTCATCGAGACGAGTCGTGTGTTTCCGGTCTGCGGCAACACCTGCCGCATGCTGAAAGAAAGCCGCTTTCGGCCACACTTCGAATTCCTGGGTGACGGCAAGACCCACTACGGCATTTTCAGCGGATGTGGTACGACCTTGCCTTTCGACAATCCGGATGATTTGACGGCATCCACCACCGGTTGCTGCTGATAACCCGGCCCCCATGCCATCCCGCAACCGTCCTCTCGACGACCATCCGGAGCGGTCTGGCCGACCGGATTCCGCGCTTCTCCGGGGAAATACGGGGTATGGCGAATAGCGCCGAGCCGGCCGCCTACGACGC
>JAHKKL010000312.1 GCA_020027635.1 Gammaproteobacteria bacterium | reverse complement strand
ATTGGGACGTCGCCAAGTGGTAAGGCACGGGGTTTTGATCCCCGCATCCGCAGGTTCGAATCCTGCCGTCCCAGCCAAAAAGGCCAGCGCGCAGGCGCTGGCATTATGATGATGGCCGGTAACAACAAGCGTTTTCGTTAACTGCGAAACTGAGTCGATTATGAATGGGTTGCCTGCGTCCGATTCCGATTCCCGGATGATGGTGTTTACGGGTAACGCGAACCGCAAACTCGCGCAGGACATCGTGAACCAGCTGCGCACGAACCTGGGCAACGCGGTCGTCGGCCGCTTCAGTGACGCGGAGGTCCATGTCGAGATCATGGAGAACGTGCGCGGCCGCGACGTCTTTATCGTCCAGCCGACCTGCGCGCCGACCAATGACAACTTGATGGAACTGCTGGTGATGATCGACGCCCTGCGCCGTTCCTCGGCCTGGCGCATCACCGCCGTGATCCCGTACTTCGGCTACGCGCGCCAGGACCGCCGCCCGCGCTCGGCGCGGGTGCCGATCACGGCCAAGGTGGTGGCCCAGATGATCGGCACCGTGAAGGCCGACCGGGTACTGACGGTGGACCTGCATTCCGACCAGATTCAGGGATTCTTCGATATCCCGGTGGACAATGTGTACGCCTCGCCGATCCTGCTGGGCGACATCTGGCGGCAGAAGTATCCGAACCTCGTGGTGGTTTCGCCCGATGTCGGCGGCGTGGTCCGCGCTCGCGCGCTCGCCAAGCGGCTGGATGACGCCGAACTGGCGATCATCGACAAGCGCCGGCCCAAGCCGAACGTGGCCAAGGTGATGAACATCATCGGGGAGGTTGAAGGCCGCAGCTGCGTCATGGTCGATGACCTGGTCGATACCGCCGGTACCCTGTGCCGGGCCGCCGAGGCCCTGAAACGCGAGGGGGCGGTGCGCGTGGTGGCCTACTGCACCCACCCGGTGCTCTCCGGCAAGGCGGTGCACAACATCGAGGCGTCGGTCCTCGACGAACTGGTGGTCACCGACACCATCCCCCTGTCGGAGAGCGCGCATGCCTGCGGGCGCATCCGGCAGCTGAGCATCGCCGCCATGCTGGCGGAGACCATGCGCCGCGTCAGCATGGAGGAGTCCGTCAGTTCGCTGTACATGGACTGAAGCAAGGTAACCGCAGATTCGTCCCGGTCCGGTGACGGGTCTGTACCCTGTCTTCGCCTGGTCGCGGGCGAAGATGATACCCGCGCCGTAAGGCGTTTTTTCTGGAGATGAAACATGGCTGTCAGCTTTGAACTCAATGCGGAGCCGCGCAATGACACGGGTAAGGGTGCGAGCCGCCGCCTGCGTCGCGCCGGCATGGTGCCCGCCATCCTGTATGGCGGCAAGGAAGAACCCCGGACGCTCGCCCTGAATCACAACCAGGTGCTGCGCAGCCTCGAGCACGAGGCCTTCTATTCCCATATCCTCACCGTCAATGTCGGCGGCACGGGCACGCGTGCGGTCCTGCGCGACCTGCAGCGCCATCCCAGCAAGCCGACCATTCTGCACGTCGATCTGCAGCGTGTCAGCGCAACCGAGAAGCTGCGGATGCACGTGCCTCTGCACTTCCTCGGCGAGGACATCGCGCCGGGCGTCAAGCTCGGCGGCGGGATGGTCATGCACGAACTCATCGAGGTCGAGGTCGAGTGTCTGCCCCAGGACCTGCCGGAATATATCGAGGTGGATATCTCCGCACTCGAGGTGGGTGATGCACGGCACCTCTCCGACCTTAAGGTCCCGCCGGGCCTGACGCTGACCGAACTGGTCCGTGGCGCGGATCACGACCTGGCCGTGGTCTCGATTCATGCCCGTCGCGCCGGCGGCGAGGAAGAAGAGAGCGCCGCCCCGGTCGCCGAGGGTGCCCCGCCCGCTGAAGGCCCAAGCACCGTTAAGCCTTGACGGCCATACGGCTTGTTGCCGGGCTGGGTAATCCCGGAGCCAAGTACGAACAGACCCGGCATAACGCCGGGTTCTGGTTTGTGGACGAGGTCGCGCGACACTATGCGGGCCAGTTCCGCGCCGAAACCCGCTTCGGGAGCGAGGTGGCCGCCTGCCAGATCGCCGGACAGGAGTGCCGTCTGCAGAAACCGCTGGAGTTCATGAACCGCAGCGGCCGGCCGGTGGCCGCGCTCGCCGCGTTTTACCGGATTCCGCGCGACGCCATCCTCGTGGTGCATGACGATCTCGACCTGCTGCCCGGCACGGCGCGGCTCAAGCAGGACGGCGGTCACGGCGGACACAACGGCCTGCGCGACCTGATTCCCAGCCTCGGCGGCAACGATTTTCTGCGGCTGCGCATCGGCATCGGGCATCCCGGCCATCGCGACGACGTGGTCGGCTACGTGCTCAAACCCGCCGCGCGGGAAGAGCGGGCGGCCATCGGGGAGGCCATCGAGGCGGCGCTCCGGGTGTTGCCCGATATCATCGCCGGCAACCTGGATGCCGCCATGAAGGAGTTGCATACCGCCACGTAGGGTGCGCCGTGCGCACCGTAACTGTTTAAGAACCTCTTGGTGCGCACGGCACACCCTACGGGATAACTATGAGCGTCAAATGCGGCATCGTCGGCCTACCCAACGTCGGCAAGTCCACCCTGTTCAACGCCCTCACCGAGGCGGGCATCCAGGCGGAGAACTACCCGTTCTGCACCATCGACCCGAATGTCGGCATCGTGCCGGTGCCGGACCCACGCCTCGACCGGCTGGCGGAGATCGTCAAACCCCAGAAGATCCTGCCAACCACCATGGAATTCGTCGACATCGCCGGGCTGGTGGCCGGGGCCTCCAAAGGCGAGGGGCTGGGCAACAAGTTCCTCGCCAACATTCGCGAGACCGACGCCATCGCGCACGTGGTGCGTTGCTTCGAGGATCCGAACGTGATCCACGTGACCAATCGAATCGATCCGGTTTCCGACATCGAAACCGTCAATACGGAGCTTGCGCTCGCCGACCTGGAGACCGTGGGCAAGCAGTTGTCGAAAAACAGCAAGCTGGCTAAGACCGGCGGCGACAAGGAAGCGCAGCGCCTGGTGGCAGTGCTGGAGAAGGCTGAAAGCGCGTTGGACCGGGGACGCGCGGCGCGCTCGGTCGACTGGTCGAAGGAAGAGCGCGCGGTGCTCGATCCGCTGTTCCTTCTCACCATGAAGCCGACGCTCTACGTCGCCAACGTCGCCGAGCACGGCTTCAAGGACAACCCGCGCCTCGCCCAGGTCGAGGCGCTGGCGCAGCGGGAGGGCGCGCAGGTGGTCGCGATCTGTGCGGCGCTCGAAGCGCAGATCGCCGACATGAGCGATGCGGACCAGAAGCTGTTCCTTGCCGACATGGGGATGACCGAGCCGGGGCTGGACCGCGTGATCCGCGCTGGCTACGCGCTG
>JAHKKL010000311.1 GCA_020027635.1 Gammaproteobacteria bacterium | reverse complement strand
GAGAGTTCGATGCGTTCAATCAGTGTTTTGTAAAACCGGTCATAGGACGCGATGCTGTCGACGGCGACGCGCAGCAGGTAATCGATTTCTCCGCTCATGCGGTAGGCCTCCATCACCTCCGGCAGGTCGTTGACCACTTTGTCAAGGCGTTCTATCCAATCCCGGGTGTGCTGATCGGTCTTGATCGCCACGAATACCGTGACGCCGGCGTTGACCTTCCTGGGATCCAGCAGCGCGACCCGCGCGCGTATGAAACCATCCGCCTCCAGCTTTTGGATGCGCTTCCAGCACGGGGTCACCGACAGGGGTATGAGCGCGGCGATTTGTTTGACCGTCAGGCTGGCGTCCGTTTGAAGGAGTTGCAGAATTTTCCTGTCTGTCGCATCCATAAATAATATTCCTGTATTTAGCTAAAAAGTGGGTTATATATTTCTATCTAATCGGGATTTATACAATATAAAATAATTAATTTTCTATTAAACGTAATTATGGATAAAAATAGTATAGATTGAAGTTAACCTTGGGTCATGGCTTCAGTCAGGAGTCGCATCATGGAATCCGTCAGGAAAAAACCGGAAATCATCGGATTACCGCCGAACGTCGGGAGCTGGAGTGCGGTCGGCATTCCCGGTTTCGTATCCGGTGCTCTCAACCGCTGGGAGCGGGATCAAGGGAGGGTGCCCTCACGTTTCCTGCTGGTTGCCTGCCCGAAGGTGGAAATCAACGCCAACGGCGGCCTTCCCTCCCGGGTCAGGGAACTGACGAACCCGCGCCAGCGATTGCAGCATTTCACCGGGTGTCACAAGCCCTATCTGGTCATATTCCTGGAGGGCGAGGATGCCGATACGCGCAGGGACGAGATCCAGAAATGGCTCTCCTGGTCCGAAGGATATGAGGTGCACTACACGGACGGAGCGCCCCGACTGCGTTTCATCGAGGCCATCGAGGAACGTGACGGTATCGCCGGATAAGCCGTCTCAGGAATGACCTCAGACCGTTGACGGCCGGTCTAATCGGTCCAAGGCTGGAAATTTTATGCCAATGGGCTACGCTGACATTTGTCTCTCGCGCAGTGACCACGGCCATTCCCTGGGGGCAGATGGCAGTCGCGAACGGTCCCGGGTGGCGGGAGACAGACCGGGATCACCTGCTACTGACCTACGTTCATGGAGAACTTCGTTATGATGATAACACGCAAGAAAATGACGGGACTTTTGCTGGCTTCCACCGCCGCCGCGCTGTTTGGCACCGCGAACATTGCGGCAGCCGCGGAGGAAACCGCGAAAAGCGCGGAGGTGAAGTGCATGGGGATCAACGCCTGCAAGGGTACCTCCGAATGCGCCAGCGCGAGCAATTCCTGCAAGGGTCACAACAGCTGCAAGGGCCATGGGTGGGTGCATGCCAGCAAGGAAGAATGCACCACCAAGGGCGGCAAGGTCATCGACTAGTAACATCCGCCATCAAGTCCAGGGAGCCCGCCCGGCTCCCTGGCATTTTTCAGCCGGAAAATAACCAGGATCCCATGCCGGTGCCAGCCGCACGGGCAACGTGGTAGACGGGTCATTGTCAGCGTATGCGAGCCGGCGCTACCATGTCCCTTAGCGCCCCGCACCTGCGCGGCGCGCGAACAGGAGCGTCATGGCGAATGTAACGCCTTGCCAAACGCGGTACCCGGGTCTCGGCTTTGGACTCGGCCTGCGCACGCAGCATTACCAGGAGATTCTGGACAGCGATCCCTCCGTCGACTGGTTCGAGGCCCTGACGGAGAACTATCTAGTACCCGGCGGCAAACCGCTTTACTACCTCGAAGCGGTTCGCGCCCGCTATCCGGTTGTCCTGCACGGTGTGTCCCTCTCGATCGGCAGCGCCGATCCCCTGAACCGCGGCTACCTGACACAACTCAAGATGCTGGCGGACCGCATCGAGCCGGCCTGGATCTCCGATCATCTGTGCTGGACGGGGCTGAACGGGCGCAACCTGCATGATCTCCTGCCCCTGCCCTACACGGAAGAGGCCGTAGTCCACGTAAGCGACCGCATCCGGGCGGTGCAGGATTACCTCGGTTGCCGGCTGCTGATCGAGAATGTCTCGAGCTACCTCACCTATACCGATTCCTGCATGAGCGAGTGGGAGTTCCTGAGCGCGGTCGCAGGGCGCGCCGACTGTCTGATATTGCTCGACATCAACAACATCTACGTCAGCAGCTTCAATCATGACTTCGATCCGCGTGACTACCTTCAGGGCGTTCCCGTGGAGCGGGTCCAGCAGTTTCACATCGCCGGTCACCGCAATCACGGAGAATACCTCGTCGATACCCATGACGAACCGGTGATCGACCCGGTGTGGCAGCTCTATGCCGAGGGCTGCCGGCGCTTCGGAGCGGTTTCCACCCTGATCGAACGGGACGACAGCATCCCGCCGCTCGCCGAGCTTCTGGAGGAACTCGACCACGCCCGCCGCATCGCCGCCGGCGTGGACGGCCACGCACCGGACCGGGCCGGCACGGCATGAACGGCCCCTGTCTGCGCGAGCTTCAGGAGCAGCTCCAGTCCCACCTGCTGCACGGCGATACCCGCATCGTGCGGCGCATCGTCGACACGCCGCGGGTGAATGTGCGCACCCGGCTTGCGATTTATTCCGATGCCTATCGACTGCGACTGCTGGAATCGCTGCGGGTGGATTTTCCCGCGTTGCATACACTGGCAGGCGACGCGGAATTCGAGCGCATCGGGCGTGCCTACATCGATGCCCATCCCTCCGGCCATTTCTCCATCCGCTATTTCGGCCAGCAGCTCGCTGTGTTCCTGCGCAGGGACGATCGCTGGCAGGCGCTGCCGGTATTCGCGGAAATGGCCGCCTTCGAGTGGGCCCTGGGACTGTCCTTCGATGCCTTCGACAGCCCGCTGATCGGCGTCGAAGACATGGGCGCGATTCCACCCGAGGCCTGGGCGCACATGCGCCTCGGCCTGCATCCTTCGCTGCAGCGGCTGGATCTGGTATGGAACGCGCCCGGTCTCTGGAAGGCCATCGATGAGGAGCAGCCGCCGCAGCCGCCGGTCGCTGCCGACTATCCGCTCGCCTGGATTATCTGGCGCCGGGATCTGCGCAGCTTTTTCCGCTCGACGCCGGTTGATGAAGCCTGGGCCATCGATGTGCTGCGGCAGGGGCACAGCTTCGCGGCGATGTGTGAAGGGCTGTGCGAGTGGATCGACGAGACCCGGGTGGCCGCGCAGGCGGCGCTCTACCTGCGCCGCTGGGTGCAGGACGGGCTCGTTGTGCGCATCGAGCTGGATTAAGGAAGCTCTGATTAAGTCCGTTCGTGGTGAGCCTGTCGAACCATGAACGGACAAATCGCCTGACATTTATGGCATTTCCCGTTCACCCTTCGACA
>JAHKKL010000310.1 GCA_020027635.1 Gammaproteobacteria bacterium | reverse complement strand
ACCCTGGGCCACCAGTCCGGGGATCTCATCCGATGTCGCCAGGTACACCCCCTCGGGTAATTTCTCGATATGTAAATTGACAATCTGTTCCATGCGTGCAACCTCGTTGTTTGAATCGCCTTGTTCCAGCGCACGGACTCATACGTGATGATCATGCCCGCGAGTAGAGGAAGAATAAAGACCATTTCCCTGAAAATCTGTCGGACATGATGTATATGACCAAGCCGTCTCGAGATTGCACAACGGGTTAGCTCCAGAACCGCCCGTGCGCCGAGCGCACCAGTCAACGGTGCGCACGGCGCACCCTACCTAGAGAATTCTGCAACGCTGGGGTTAATAGACCGAATCAGCCTTAGCGAGTTACGTTCGGCTCGCCTCAGCACGCGGCGCTCGCCGCCTGCCCCGGCGCAGACTGTCCGGTCACACACTCTCCGGCGTTGCGCGCGGCCAGGGTGTCGATCAAACCATCGAGACTTTCGCGCCGGATCTCCTCGTCGAAGCTGCTGCGGTAGGTCGTGACCAGGCTGATGCCCTCGACGCTGACGTTGTAGATCTTCCAGCCGTCCGACCCGGCGTACAGGCTGTATTCCACCGTGACCGGCAGACGGCCCGTGGCGACGATGTGCGTGAGGACTCCGGCGCGGCGCCCCTCGTCCGTAACCGGTTGCGCCTGATATTCGATCGTCTCGCCGTGGTAATTACCCAGATAACCCGAATAGGTGCGCACCAGCAGGCGGTGGAACTCGTCGGTGAAGCGCGCCTGCTGAGCGGGACTCGCCGCGCGCCAGTGCTTGCCCAGCGCCAGGCGCGAAAGCGCCGCGAAGTCGAAATGCGGGGCGACGCGTTCCTCGACCAGGCGGCGCAACCCGGCGCCGTCGTCGCGCAATTCCGGCCGGGCCTTGAGTTCCGCCAGGACACGGTCGACGGCGACGTGGACCAGATCGAGCGGCGCCGGCCCGGAGGCGATGGCAAGCGTTGCCGCGAGCAGCAGACCGGCGAGCGCCGGCAGCCAGAGCCGACGGGAATTCACTGCCACTCTCCGTGCGGCGGCAGGATGTCCGCGAAGTCCTTCAGCGTCCAGGCTCCGGCGATTTCGGGAACATCCGCGCTGTCGGCGAATCCGTACCAGCCACCCTGGACATATTCGTCATGCTCCGGCGCGGCGGCGCCCTCGTAGTCGTACTGTGCATTCATGTTCATACCTCCTGCCATTCATCCTGGTGGTTGACGTAAAATCCCTGCCCGCTCGGGAGCACGGGATGACCGATCACGATGCGGCCGTCGAGACTGACGCCCGCCCAGACTTCCTCGGCGGTGATCTGGGGATCGAGGCGGCGGCGCACCCGGAACTCCCGTTCGACGCAGGCCGCGGCAATTTCGATGGCTTTTGCCAGGTAAGGCGTCAAGGTGATCATGGTGGCTGTCCTCCGCTTTTGTGCTGCTCTCACCCCTTGTTTTGCAGCGTCCGTGCCAAGCCGGGTGCAACCGATGACGGCAACGTAACTGCCTGAATTACCTATGGCATAACGTCACGACCTGCATGACGGTGGGCGACGGATGGCCGCGGGATGTTGTGGCACCACCAACAGCCGTGACCGGCGGTCGTGCGCGACGGGCGAAGGAATGGCGGCGCAGATTCACCTCAGCGTTGCAGAAAATCCGATAGGTAGGGTGCGCCGTGCGCACCGGCTCATGGTGCGCACGGCGCACCCTACATAAGCCGTTGTGCCATTTCGAAACGGCATAACCATTGACAGAGTTCCCTGGTTTTACCGCGCCAAGAGGCGATCGTTCAGTTTTTTATGCAACTGTCAGGTTCACTCACCCGTCCGCCGCACCCATGCGGAGTTGCAGGCATCCGATCCGCAATCCCGGGACGCGGCCTGAGTCCGCCGAAGCAGGATCAGAGCGGTCATTGAATCATCAATCCTCGCTGGTATATCCTCCCTCGCCATTCGCGCGGTCCCCTCACCGCAGACAACCCGCCTATGTGCACCTCCCCTGTGGCGATCGCCAACCGCCTGCGCCGGTTCCGGTCCCTGCGTGTTCTGACGTGGCTGCTCGGACTGGCGCTTCATACGATTGCCGTCCCCGCGCACGCCGCGGCGCGGGTACAGGAGGTCACCGGATCTCTCGAGGTACAGGAATCCCTGATCTACGACCTGCCGGGTCTAAGGCAGGGCGAGACGCTCTACGTTCATGCGGAGGGCACGTCCGGCAACCTCGATCCCTGGGTGGGAGTACTAAAGCCCGCGGTTGACGTGAAGACCGCGCGCGAGCAGTTTCGCACGGAGCGGGAGCAAATCCTCGTCGATCAGCCCGAGTCACCGCAGGCGCTCGCCCCCCTCTTCGAGAGATACTTCCTCGCCTGGGACGATGACTCGGGAACCGGCTATGCGGCGCGCCTGAAGCTGGTGATCCCCGCGGATGGCGACTACCGTCTCATCCTCAGCAGCACGCCGCTGCGGCCGAGCTTCGGAGACTATCGGCTGCTGCTGGGACTCGACGCACCGCAAATTATGGGTGACAAGGCCGCCGCGACCGGCGACACCCTGGCGATACTGAAACAGGCGGTCTGGCAGGGCGCACGGCGGGTGCAGGAGGTCACGGGCACCCTGCTGCCCGGACAGGAATTCACCGCGGTGGAGCTGCAGCGGATTTTCTCCGGTGAGACCCTCTCCGCCGTTCTGGAGGTTTCCCCGGGTGCGGCAGTACCGGGACTGGTCCTCTACGACTACGGTGACAAGCCGCTGGCCGCGGTGCCAACCGGGGCGCCTAACGACCGGGTTACGCTCCAGCACACCTTTGACGAGAAGGATGAGCACCCGCGCCTGGTGCTTAAACGTCCTCCCGGTCCGGAGGATGCCGCGATCGACTTCCGCCTGCTGGTCGGGGTCAACGCCCCGGACGTCCTGACGGGACAGCCAGCCCCCGTGGGGAAACCCGTCGTGCGGTCGGTGACCCCGGTCGAGATCGGCCTGCGCATGGACCAGATCACCGGGGTCGACCAGCGCCTGGAGAATTTCGGGGTGGTCGGCAGCCTGCTCCTCAAGTGGCAGGACCCCAGGCTTGCTTTCGACCCGCAGAGCTGCAAATGCCGTCTGCAAATTTTCAACGGCGACGCCTTCCCGCAGTTCGTCCAATCGCGGGAAAGCCGCTGGCCGGATTTCGTGTTCTTCAACCAGCAGGGCAACCGCTGGTCGCAGAAGCGCCTCGCGACCGTATACCCGGATGGACGGGTGAGCTACCTGGAACGTTTCGGGGTGACGCTGCAGGCACCCGACTTCAAGTTCTCCAAGTTTCCCTTCGACGACCAGACGTTCTCCATCCGGATCGACCTGGTGGAACCGGCCTGGGACTATGTCTTTCGTGAACTCGAGGGATTCAGCGA
>JAHKKL010000309.1 GCA_020027635.1 Gammaproteobacteria bacterium | reverse complement strand
CGGTGGGTCAGATCGAGTTTGGTCCCGGCGAGCGGCTCGACCTCCTGGTCGACTTCAGCGGGCTCAGCTCTGGCGCCAAGGTGATGCTGCGGGACGTCAATGCCGGGTGGGACCTGCTCGAGTTTCGCGGGACGGGAAGCGCTGGCGTGAACTACTCGGTGCCTGCACAGCTCTCCACCATCACACCGCTCAGCAACCCGGTAAGAACCCGCAACTTCAGCTTCGATGGCATGAGCCGCATCAACGGGCAGGAGTACGACGTCAACCGCATCGATTTCCAGGTGCCCTTTGGAGATACGGAGCGTTGGATCTTCACCACGGGCGGCAATGCGCCCCACCCGGTCCACGTGCACGGCGCCTCCTTCCAGGTGCAGTCGCGCACCGGCGGGCGGGGGCAGCTCTTCCCCTGGGAGTCGGGCTGGAAGGACATCGTCCTGCTCGAGGACGGCGAGACCGTTGAGGTCCTCATCCGTTTCGATAGGTACCGGAGCGTCAGCGGAGACAAAAAGGGTCTGTACGTGATGCACTGCCACAAGCTCGAGCACGAAGACATGGGCATGATGTCGAACTTCGAGGTGGTGTGAGTCGCAATCCGCCAGGACCATGATCCAGGCGGCGGTGAATTGCCCGGCGATCACCAGCAAGACGGTCTGCACTGCCCAGCCGACCTGCATCTGGAAGAAGAACGCCTGTGTCAACCGTTAACGCCCATACACCGTGATGGGCTCGGGGGGAGTGGTCACTCCCCCCTTTTTTTATCTGCAGATGTGGACTTGCCTGCGAACCCTCTGATTCAGACCGTTATGTTAGGTCACGGCCTTCGGGTCAATCCAAACTACGCATCTCTTTTTCTCTGTAGGAGCGGGCTCGCCCGCGAATTTCCTGGCATTGAAACAGCCGGTTCGCGGGCGAGCCCGCTCCTACAAAATCTTCATTTGCCTGGTGCCCTGTTCAGGTCTTCTCTTGGCGGTTTGATTCTCGTGAACTAGCCGGCGGGTTTCTTCTCGGGAGGACTCTTCTCGGCGGCGGTTTGCTCCAGGACGCGCTGGATCTCCGCGGTGAATACCGCCGGCGCCTGGGCGCCGATGACCAACTGGCCGGACACGGTGTCACCGGCCGTTTTGCCGATGATGAAGCTCGGTGTGCCCGTGATCCGGATGCGGTTTGCCTCCTGGCTGTCCTGATCGATCTGCGCCTGGTGCCGGTCGCTGGAAAGGCAGGCGTCGAAGGCGTTGCCGTCGAGCCCGATCTCCCGTGCATAGCCGGGGAGCTGCTCGATGCCGAGATTCGCATTGTTCCTGAACAGGGTATCGCGCATTTCCCAGAATCTGCCCTGGTCGCCCGCGCAGTGCGCGGCCTGCGCGGCCTTGTGCGCGTTCGGATGAAATCCCAGCGGCAGGTCGCGGACGATCCAGCGTACCTTGCCGGTGTCGATGAAATCGCGTTTCAGCAGCGGGAAGGTTGACTGGATGAAGCGCTTGCAGAACGGGCACTGGTAGTCCGTGAATTCGACCACGGTCACGGGAGCGTCCTGCGCACCGAGGATCGTGGCGTCTTTGCCAATCGACACGCTGGCCGTTTGCGGGGAGTCGGGGCGCTGGGCCGGCTGGGCCAGTTCCTGCCGCTCGATTTTCTCGAGCACGCGGCGGATTTCCTTGAGTTCCTGCAGTATGGCCTGCGCCGCATCCTGGTCGATGGCGGGTGCGGCGGTATCGGCCGCGGTCGTTTCCGCGCCGCAGAACGCCGGGGTGAGACACGCGCCGGCGGCTGCGAGCAGACAAAGGCCGCGCACGGCGCGGGGAATAAGCATTCGATTGTTCATTGCAGCGCTCGCTCGGGTGCTGTTGGTGATTATTCCGCCACGGGCGATTATTATGGTTGGGCAGATCGCATCCAAGAATACCTCAAGAACGCGAATTTTTCCCTGTCAACCCCTCCCGGTCTGCGTTGACGCCGGCAGGCGGGCAGGGCGGGCGCGCTGATTCGGGGTTTTGCGGCGGTATGCGGTCGCCGGTTTCAACCGCGTTGTCGTACCTGCATGGAGAAAACTGTCCGCTTATGAAACAGGAGCTTGTCGATGCCGTCATCTCCCCGGAAGGCCGTCTGGAGGTCCTGTCCAAGGCCGAGGTCGGCAAACTCCTCGATACCAGCCAGGGTGGCTTGTACACGATATTCCGCAACTGCTCGCTCGCGGTGCTCAACTGCGGCAGCTTCCTCGATGACGGCAAGGAACTGCTGGAACGCTACCAGTCCTTCGATATCCGCGTCATCCAGGAAGAGCGCGGCATCAAGCTCGATCTCAGGAATGCCCCGGCGAGCGCGTTCGTGGACGGCAAGATCATCAAGGGGATCAACGAGCATCTGTTCGCGGTGTTGCGCGACGTGATCTATGTCAGCGATGAGATCAACGACAATCCGCGGTTCGATCTGGAGACGACCGACGGCATCACCAACGCCGTATTCCACATCCTGCGCAACGCCAATATCCTGCGTCCGCTGCTCAATCCGAACATGGTGGTGTGCTGGGGCGGGCATTCGATCAGCCGCAAGGAGTACGATTACACCAAGGAGGTCGGCTACCAGTTGGGACTGCGCGGCCAGAATATCTGCACGGGTTGCGGCCCGGGCGCCATGAAAGGGCCGATGAAGGGCGCCACCATCGGGCACGCCAAGCAGCGCATCGGCGGCGGGCAGTACCTCGGCATATCGGAACCGGGGATCATCGCCGCCGAATCGCCCAATCCCATCGTGAACGATCTGGTCATCCTGCCGGATATTGAGAAGCGCCTGGAGGGGTTCGTGCGCACCGGTCACGCCATCGTGGTGTTTCCCGGCGGCGTCGGCACGGCGGAGGAAATCCTGTACATCCTCGGCATACTGCTGCACCCCGACAATGCGGAAATCCCGTTCCCGCTGGTGTTCACCGGTCCTGCCAGCGCCAAGGGTTACTTCCAGGAGATCGACCAGTTCATCGGCGCCGTCCTGGGCCGGGAGGCGCAGCAGCGTTACCGCATCGTCATCGACGATCCGGTGCTGGTGGCACGCGAGATCAAGGCCGGGATCGCCGAGGTGCGCCACTTTCGCAAGGTGACCGATGATGCCTATTACTTCAACTGGTTGCTGAAGGTCGAGCGGGAATTCCAGCAGCCGTTCATGCCGACGCACGAGAACATGCGCAATCTCGAACTGCACAAGGATCAGGACCGCCACCTGCTGGCCGCCAACCTGCGGCGTCTGTTCTCGGGTATCGTCGCCGGCAACGTGAAGGACGAAGGCATCCGCGCCATCGAGCAGTATGGCCACTTCGAGATTCGCGGCGATTCGGGCATCATGGACCCGATGGATTCCCTGCTGGGCTCGTTCGTGGCGCATCACCGCATGAAATTGCCGGGCAAGGA
>JAHKKL010000002.1 GCA_020027635.1 Gammaproteobacteria bacterium | reverse complement strand
CATGCCCTGCGGCTGGGAAGCGGCGGTGGGACGCAGCGGCTGGCTCACGACAGCGATCCTCCCGCCGGGGCTGCCGGGGTGATGCCGGCGGCCTCGAGGCACAACAGGGCGACGCGCCGTGCCGCATCCGGCCGGGCCAGTTCCCGCGCCCGGCGAGCCATGGCGAGCAGGGTCTCCCGGTGTCCGGCGAATCGGGCCAGCGTCCCGGCGAGCCACTCGTCGCTCAGGGTGGCCTGCGGCATCAGCAGCGCCGCCCCGGCATCGGCCAGGTAGCGGGCGTTGCCGGTCTGATGATCATCGGTGGCGTGGGGGTAAGGCACCAGGATCGAAGCCACGCCGGCGGCGGCCAGTTCGGCCACGGTCAGCGCCCCGGAACGGCACACCACCAGGTCCGCCCAGGCGTAGGCCGCGGCCATGTCTTCTATGAAGGCCTCCACCCGGGCCTCGCACCCGAGCTCATGGTAGCTCTGTTGCACGCCGGCCACCTCCGCCTGGCCGGTCTGGTGATGCACCAGCGGGCGCATGGCCGCGGGCAGACGCGCGATCGCCTGCGGTACCACCCGGTTCAGCGCCTGGGCGCCCAGACTGCCGCCGATCACCAGCAGGCGCAGCGTCCCGGAGCGGCCGGCAAAGCGTGTTTCGGGCGCCGCCAGCGCGGCAATACCAGCGCGCACCGGGTTGCCGGCGGCCACCGCGCGCCGTACCGCCGGCATGCTGCCGGGGAACCCCTCAATCACGAATCGGGCGAACGGTGCGAGCAGTCGGTTGGTCAGCCCGGGGACGGAATTCTGCTCGTGTATCAGCAATGGGCGGCGCAGCAGCCAGGCGATGAGACCGCCCGGCCCGGCGGCGAACCCGCCCATGCCGAGCACCGCCAGCGGCCGCAGGCGCAGGAATACCCTCAGCGCCTGCAGCAGGGCGACAGTCAGCATGAACGGCGCGAAGAAGACGCGCGGCAGTCCCTTGCCACGCAAACCCGATACCCGTATCGACGTCAGTGTATATCCGGCGGCGGGAACGACCCTGGCCTCCAGTCCCTGATCCGTACCCAGCCAGGCCACCGGCACACCCAGTACGGTCAGTTCGGCGGCGACCGCGAGTGCGGGAAACACATGACCGCCCGTACCGCCCGCCATGATGAGTACCGGTCTTGGTACCCCTGCGCCGAATGTCATGTGCCCTGCCCCCGGCGTTTCGCGGCGGCCGCGCCGCTCGCCGACAACCCCTCGACCGTGCAGCGGGTTTCATAATCAGCCCGCAACAGCAGGGCGATGGCGGCGCAGACCACCACCATGCTGGAGCCGCCGTAACTCATCAGCGGCAAGGTCAGTCCCTTGGTGGGCAGCAGGCCCATGTTGACGCCCATGTTGATGAAACCCTGCAGACCGATCCAGATGCCGATGCCATGGGCGAGCAGCGAGGCGAACGCATTGCCCGCCTTCTCCGCCTGGTTGGCGATGACGAAGGCGCGCCATACCACCACGGCATAGAGGACGATCACGACGCATACACCCAGCAGCCCGAGTTCCTCGGCGAGGACGGCAAACACGAAGTCGGTATGCGCCTCGGGCAGATAGAACAGCTTCTGGATGCTCGCGCCAAGCCCCACGCCGAGCCACTCACCCCGGCCGATGGCGATCAGGGACTGGGTCAACTGGAAACCGCTGTTGAACGGGTCCGCCCAGGGGTTGAGGAAAGTCGTCAGCCGTTCCATGCGGTAGGGCGAAGACACGGCGAGACCCGCCAGGGACACCCCGCCCAGCCCGAGCATGCCGCCGAACTGCCACAAGCGCACGCCGGCGATGAAGATCATGCCCATCACCGTCGCCAGCATGACCACGGTGGCGCCGAAGTCGGGTTCGAGCAGCAGCAGGAGGGCGGCCAGGCCGAGCAGCGCCAGCGGCTTGATGAAACCGGATACCTGCGTGCGGACTTCTTCGCCGTGGCGGGCCAGGTAGCTCGCCATGTAGATCAGGATCATCAGTTTGGCCGGCTCCGACACCTGCAGGCGGAACAGGCCGGTATTGAGCCAGCGCACACTGCCGTTCACCTGGGTACCGACGCCGGGCACCAGCACCGCGAGCAGCAGGGCAAAGGCGGTCAACAGCAGCAGCATGCCGGCCTGCTCCACCAGCGCGAGGCGCAGGCGATACACACCGACCCCGAACAGCACGCCCGCGCCGATGTAAATGGCCTGGCGCAGGGCATAGTAAAACGGCTGTCCCAGTTCACGGTCGGCGAGGGTGATACTGGCGGAGGCCACCATGACCAGACCCAGCGCCGTCAGCGCCAGCGTGGCGAACAGCAAGGGGTAATCCATGCGCGGCAGCCGGGCGCGGCCGGCGCCGCTCGGGCTTGCCTGACGGGCGCTGGCCGCGATCATGCCGTGAGCCCCCTCACCGCCTTGACGAAGAGTTCACCGCGCTCCTGGTAATCACGGTACATAT
This sequence comes from Gammaproteobacteria bacterium, assembly GCA_020027635.1. Lineage (GTDB taxonomy): Bacteria > Pseudomonadota > Gammaproteobacteria > UBA9214 > UBA9214 > CAVQCA01. The sequence continues at coordinate 20,812 of JAHKKL010000002.1, read as the reverse complement.
CCGTGCTCGCACAGGCCGGGGACAGAAGCACACTGTCACCCGGCTGCGCCATCCGGGCAGCGAGTTCCACCGCCTCCTGCATGTCGGCGGCCTGCTCGAGAGGGACGATGGACTGCAGCGCCGCCCGCACCCGGGGGGCATCTCTGCCGATCAGGACGGCGCCGCGCCCTTTCTTTCGCATGGCGGGAGCAAGCGGCGTGAGGTCCGCGCCCTTGGCATCGCCGCCGGCGATCAGCACCACCCGTCCCTCCGCGCTGTCGATCGCCGCGAGCGTGGCCCCGACGTTGGTGCCCTTGGAATCGTTGTACCAGCGGATGCCACTCAGGTTGGCAACCAGTTGCATGCGATGCGGCAGGCCGCGAAACTCATTGATGGCCTCGATCATGGCATCGCGCGAGAGGCCTGTGGCTTCGCCCAGCGCCAGCGCGGCGAGGGTGTTGCTCACGTTGTGGCGCCCATCCATGCGGATACCCGACACCGGCATGATCGGTTCATCGCCCCGGGCAAGCCAGCTGGCACCCTGGTAATCGCACAGGCCGTATTCGCCGGCAGCCGGCGCGCCCATGGTATAGCGAATCTGCGGTTTGTCCGGGTAGGCCAGCCGGGCGACCAGCGAGTCATCGGCGTTCACGACCTGAATGGCGGCGTTGCGGTAAATCGACTGCTTGGCGTTCGAGTAGGCGTCGAGGTCGGCGTAGCGGTCCATGTGGTCGGCGCTGATGTTGAGCACGACCGCGGCCGCCGGCCTGAGCGAATAGGTGGTCTCGAGCTGGAAGCTGGAAAGTTCCAGCACGTAGAGATCGGGTTCGCGTTCCGCGATCAGGTCCAGTGCCGGCGTACCGATGTTGGCGCCCATACGCACGTCCCTGCCGGCGCTTTGCGCCATGGCGTTCAGCAGGGTCGTCACCGTGCTCTTGCCGTTGGAGCCGGTGATGGCGACCACCGGTGCGGTGATCAGCTGCGCGAACAGTTCCACATCGCCGATAACCGGGACCCCGCGGGCGGCGGCCGCCGCAATCAGGGGTTCTTTCACCGAAACACCGGGACTGACAACCACCTGCTCCGCCCGCTCGAAGGCCTCCGCCTTGAAGCCGCCCAGAAACAGAGCGACGTCGGCCGGCAGTTCGGAGCGCAGGGCCTCAAGGCCCGGGGGGGTCTCGCGGCTGTCGACGATGGCGACCGGCACGCCGCGCTGCGACAGAAAGCGCGCGACCGACAGGCCGGTCTTGCCCAGCCCGACCACCAGTGTTCTGCGTGCCGTATCAAACATATTCATCATCATTGAAACCGGAACCGCCATCACATCCCCGACGCTCTCAACCAAGAAGCCGCCAATCCCTTATCAACGCCGCATGCCGCCCATGTGCCCGTCCCATCTCAGCGTATCTTCAGCGTCGCCAGCCCGACCAGCACGAGTATCACCGTAATGATCCAGAAACGGACGATGACCCGCGGCTCCGGCCAGCCCTTGAGTTCGAAGTGGTGGTGCAGCGGCGCCATGCGGAATATCCGCCGGCCCGTCAGCTTGAAGGAGGCGACCTGGAGTATGACCGACACGGTTTCCATCACGAAGATGCCGGACATGAGCAGAAACACGAATTCCTGCCGCACCAGCACCGCGACAATGCCGAGCGCCGCACCCAGGGCCAGCGCTCCGACGTCACCCATGAACACCATGGCCGGATAGGTGTTGAACCAGAGAAAACCCAGGCCGGCGCCCACCAGGGCGCCGCAGAAGACCACCACCTCCGCCGCGTCGCGGATATAGGGAATGCCGAGATAGACGGCAAACTTCACGTTGCCGGTGGTGTAGGCGAACACGCCGAGCGCCCCGGCAATCAGCACTGTCGGCAGAATGGCCAGTCCGTCCAGGCCGTCGGTCAGATTCACCGCGTTGCTGGATCCGACGATGACGAAATAGGTCATGAGCACGTACACCCAGCCGAGGTTGACCGCGATGCCCTTGAAGAAGGGAACGATCAGCGTGGTTTCGGCGGGGGTCATGGCGGAGGCGTACAGAAACACGGCAATGCCCAGCGCGATGAGCGACTGCCAGAACATCTTCACCCGCGGCGCCAGACCGGCGGAGTTCTTCAGGACCAGTTTCTTGTAGTCATCGACCCAGCCGATGGCGCCGAACAGCAGCGTGACCAGCAGCACCACCCAGATATAGCGGTTGCCCAGATCGGCCCACAGCAGGGTAGCGACCGCTACGGCAACCAGGATCAGCGCGCCGCCCATGGTCGGCGTGCCCGCTTTCAGCAGATGCGTTTTCGGGCCGTCATTGCGCACCGTCTGCCCGATCTGGTAGCGGCTCAGACGGCGGATCATCTCCGGGCCGATGACAAAGGAAATCAGCAGCGCCGTCAGCACGCCCAGGATGGCGCGCAGGGTCAGATACTGGAAGACGTTGAAGCCGCTGTAATACTGGCTGAGGTATTGGGTGAGATAGACGAGCATGGCTAGTGCCGCGTCTCCGGCCGGGCGGATGCCTGGCCACGTGCGGCGACACCGAGCGCCTCCACGACACGCTCCATGCGCATGCGCCGCGAACCTTTCACCAGCACCTGCAGACCGCCGTGCACGGCCTCGCGCAGCGACATGACCAGATCCTCCATGGTGTCAAACGCCGCGGCATCGGCGCCGAAGGACTCGGCGGCGGCCCGGGCCAGTTCGCCCAGGGTAAACAGCCGATCCACACCCGCCTCGCGCGCCCGTCGGCCGGCCTCGCGGTGGAGCTCTTCCGCCCCGAGGCCGAGTTCGCCCATGTCGCCAAGCACCAGCCAGATCTCGCCGTCGGCCATGGCCAGCACCTCAAGCGCGGCCTGCAGCGACCCGGGGTTCGCGTTATAGGTATCGTCGATCACCGTGACCCCCTGCGGCAGTCGATGGATGGTGAAACGGCCGGCGACCGGTGACAGCGATGCCAGCCCCTGCCTCACGGCATCCAGTCCGGCCCCGGCTGCCAGTGCGGCCGCGCTCGCGGCCAGGGCGTTCATGACATTGTGCCGTCCGGGCAGCGGCAGATGGAATTCGGCATCACCCCAGGGCGTGGAGAGCGAAACCCGGCTGCCGCTGACATCGCCCTGCCAGCGGGCGCGCACGGCGGCTTGCGCCTGCAGTCCGAAGTCCACGACGCGGCAATGGGCGGCGAGTTCACGCCAGAGCGGCGCGTAGCGGTCATCGGCATTGATGACCGCCACGCCCTGCGGTCCCAGGCGCGCAAGCACCTCGCCCTTGGCGCGGGCCACCCCCGCAACATCGCCAAATCCTTCCAGGTGTGCCGGTCCGGCATTGGTGACTACCGCGACATCGGGCCGCGCGATGGCGGCGAGGTAGTCTATTTCGCCGGGATGATTCGCGCCCATCTCCAGCACGGCATAGCGGTCTTCCGGGGTCAGCCGGAACAGCGTCAGCGGCAGGCCGATGTCGTTGTTGAGATTGCCCTGCGTGGCCAGGGTCCGGCCGGCGCAGGAGAGAATGGCGTGTGTCATGCTGCGCACCGTGGTCTTGCCGTTGCTGCCCGTCACGGCCACCACCGGCAGCGTGAACTGCGCGCGCCAGTAGGCGGCCAGCCGGCCGAGCGCAAGCCGCGTGTCGGCAACCTCGAGCAGAGGCAGCGAGGTTTTCGTCACGCGGCTGACGGCCGCGGCCACGGCGCCCCGCTCGCGCGCGGCATCCAGGTAGTCATGGCCATCGTGGTTCGGTCCCTGCATGGCGACGAACAGGTTGCCCGGCTGCAGCTGCCGGGTATCGGTGCTTACGCCGCGGAACCGCACGTCGGTGGAAACACAGCGGCCGGCCAGCACCTCGGCGGCTTTCGAGAGCTGCATCGCCATCATCTCGCCCATTCCCGCTGCAAGGCCTTGACCCGTTCACGGTCGCTGAACGGCAGCGCCTTGTCGCCGATGATCTGGACCGTTTCATGGCCCTTGCCGGCGATCAGCACGACGTCGTCCGGCCCGGCCTCCTGCAACGCCACGGCAATGGCGTTGGCCCGGTTGTGTTCGATACGCACGCGCCCTGGATGCTCGAAGCCGGCGCAGATGTCGCGCATGATGCGTTCCGGGTCCTCGCTGCGCGGATTGTCGTCGGTCAGCACGATCCGGTCGGCGTGGCGTTCCGCCGCGGCGGCCATGAGCGGGCGTTTGCCGCGGTCACGGTCCCCACCGGCGCCGAACACGCACCACAAGTGTCCCGTACAGTGCAGGCGCAGCGAACCCAGCACCTCATCCAGCGCCCCCGCGGTATGGGCGTAGTCGACCACGGCCAGCGGGCGCCCGACACCCATCTCAAAACGCTCCATACGACCCGCCACGGTGCACGTTCTCGCCAAACGGATCAGCACTTCCTCAAAGGGCAGGCCGGAAACGCACAGGGTGGCGAGCGACGCCAGCAGATTGTAGGCATTGAAACGGCCGAGCAGTCGGCTCTTCAGCACACCGCCACCCCATGGCGTATTCACCTCGAACTGCAGCCCGTCGAGGTCGAGGCGCAGATTGCGCCCCACGACCCATTGCGCGGGGAAACGCGTCCTGACGGGCTCCCGCTCGAGCGTGTAGGCCACGGGGGCGGCACCGGGCGGGATGTTATCGAGCAGGCGGCGGCCGAACGCGTCGTCGGCGTTAATCACGGCATAACGCAACCCCTCGCTGTGGAACAGCTTGCGCTTGGCATGCGCGTAGGACTCGATGTCGCCGTGGTAATCGAGATGATCGCGCGACAGGTTGGTCAGTACGGCGACGTCGAAATTCACGCCGCGCACGCGGTCCTGGTCCATGGCGTGCGAGGACACCTCGGCTACCACGCAACGCGCGCCCTGCTGCTGCAGGGTATACAACGCCCGCTGCAGCGCGAGCCCATCCGGTGTGGTGTGCGTCCCGGGATTCAACTCGTTGTACAAGCCATAACCCAGTGTACCGATCACCCCGCAGCGGCGGTCGGCGCTGTCGAGGGCCTGTGCGATGTAGTGGCTGCAGGAGGTTTTGCCGTCGGTGCCGGTAATGCCGATCATGAACAGGCCGCGCGAGGGATGGCCGTAAAAGCGGTCGGCGATCAGACCCACCTTATGGCTGAGCGCGGGCACCGCCACCACCGGCACCGGCAGCAGCGCCGCCAGTTCCGCCAGACCGCCCACACCCGCGGCCGGCTCCCAGGCCACGGCCGCCGCGCCGAGCGCGAGCGCCTGCCGCGCATGCTGCAGGCCATGGGTGCGGCTGCCGGCCACCGCCAGGAACAAATCACCCGGCTGCACCTTGCGGCTGTCCAGTGCCAGTCCCGCGATGGTCACCGGTTGCCTGATTTCAGCGCCCCCCAGACCGTGCAGCAGTCCGCCGAGGGTATGCCCGGTCTTGTCGGATCTAGCCGGCATCATGCGGAGTCTCCCGGCAGGTCGTGACGCGTCTCCAGCAACGGCAGCTTGTCCGGGGGGACCGCCAGCAGGCGCAGCGCACCCGACATCACCCGGGAGAATACCGGCGCGGCCACCAAGCCGCCGTAATAGTCGCCCTTGGCCGGCTCATCCACCATCACTACCATCACCAGACGCGGATCGCTGGCCGGCGCCAGGCCCGCGAACACGGACAGGTACTTGTCGTGGGCATAACCGCCGGCCACCGATTTGTGCACCGTGCCGGTCTTGCCGGCGACACGATAACCCGCCACCTGCGCCGCCGGCGCGGTGCCCTGCGGTCCGGCGGCCTGCTCCAGCATGTCGATGACCTGCTGCGCGACCTGCTGCGCGATAACCCGCCGCCCTTCCGGTGCCGCAGCCTGGTGCAGGAAGGTGACCGGGCGCATGATCCCGCCCCCGGCCAGCGTGGCATAGGACTGGGCCAACTGCAGAGGCGTAACCGACACACCGTAGCCGAACGCCAGCGTCGCCGTTTCGATCTCTTTCCAGTTGCGGTAATTGACCAGCAGACCGGATGCTTCGCCCGGAAAACCGCTTGCCGTCGGCGCGCCGAAACCGACGCCCGAGAGCGTCGACCAGATACGCTCGGCCGGCAGCGACAGCGCAATCTTGGTGATGCCGACGTTGCTCGACTTGCGGATCACGCCAGACACGTCCAGCAGACCGTAATTGTGCACGTCCCTGATCGTATTGTGGCCCACGCGAAACCAGCCCGGTGCGGTTTCCACCGCTGTTTCCGGCGTATAACGCCCGTCCTCAAGCGCGCAGGCCACGATGAACGGCTTCATGGTGGAACCCGGCTCGAACACATCGGTAACCGCGCGGTTGCGCAGCGTCTGCCGCTGCAGTTTCTGACGGTTGTTCGGGTTGTAGGATGGCTGGTTGACCATCGCCAGGATCTGACCGGTCCTGACATCCAGCACGACCGCGGAGGCGGCACGCGCACCGTGTTCCTTCATGGCCGCCATCAATTCGCGGTACGCCAGGTACTGGATGCGCCGGTCAATGCTCAGCACCAGGTCCTTGCCGGGGCGTGGACGGCGGATGCTCTCCACATCCTCGATCGTATGGCGCTGACCGTCCTTGATCACGCGCTTGGCGCCGGGTTCACCGCGCAACCAGTCGCCGTAGGCCAGCTCCAGCCCTTCCTGCCCGACATCGTCGATATTGGTAAACCCGATAACCTGCGCGGCCACTTCGCCGGCCGGGTAATAACGCTTGTACTCCTTCTGCAGATACACGCCCGGGATATCCATCGCCCGCACCTGTTCGGCGAGCGCCGGACTGATATGGCGTTGCAGGTAGACGAATTCCCGCCCGGCGTGCCTCGCCACCAGCTGCTGCACATAATTGCGGTCAAGAGACAGCAGGCGCGCCAGTGCGGTTATCCCCTCCTGCACGCCAACCAGTTCCTGCGGATTGACCCAGACCGATTCGACCTGTGTGCTAACCGCCAGTGGTTCCCCTTGCCGGTCCAGGATCATGCCGCGGTGCGCGGGCAGTTCCTCGACGCGCAGGTGGCGTGCCTCGCCCTGAACCTGCAGAAAATCCTTGTCCAGCACCTGCAGGCTGACTGCCCGCCAGACCAGTGTCACCAGCGCCAGCACCATGCCTGCGATCAAGACAACGCGCCGGCCCGGCTGCACGGAAAATGTCCTGTTCCGGTTCAATGTCCTGTTCCGGTTCATGGCTTCAGGATCATCACCTGGTCAGGTGCCGGGCTGATCATGCCCAGCCGGCTGCGGGCGGCATGCTCGACCTGGCCCTGCGTGGTCAAGGTGCTCTGCTCCAGCTGCAGTTGCCCCCACTCGACATCCATCCGGTCTTTCTCATAGCCGAGCGCCTGCAGTTCCACGAACTGCTTGCGACCCTCGTGCTTGGCATAAACGACGCCGAGGGACGACACGATGACAGCCAGCACGAGGAGGAATACGGTGGTGGGTCTCGCGCTCATTGCAGACGCTCCGCGATTCTCAGCACCGCACTGCGGGCCCGCGGGTTGGACGCGAGCTCCTCGTGCCCCGGCCGTATGGCCTTGCCGACGGGACGCAGGCGCGGGGCATGCTCCCCGCCAGCCACCGGCAAGCCCGGAGGCGGCGGCTCACCCCGGTACTCGTGACGGATGAAGCGCTTCACGATCCGGTCCTCGAGCGAATGGAAGCTGATGACAGCCAGGCGGCCCTGCCGGGCCATAACGTCGGGCACCTGCCCAAGCACCGACTGCAGCTCCTCTAGCTCGCGGTTGATGAAAATGCGGATCGCCTGGAAACTTCGCGTGGCGGGATGCTTGTGCTGATCGCGTACCGGGACGGACGCCGCGATGAGCTCGGCGAGCTGGCGGGTGGTACGAAGCGGCGCCTCGTTACGTACCCGGACGATGGCGCGGGCGATCCGCCGTGCATAGCGTTCCTCGCCGAAGCCGAACAGCACCTCGCTGAGGTCCTGTTCGCTGGCCTCCGCCAGCCACTGCGATGCGCTGATGCCCGTGCCGGGATCCATGCGCATATCAAGCGGGCCGTCGTCCGAGAAACTGAAGCCGCGAAGCGGATCGTCGAGTTGCGGGGAAGACACCCCCAGATCCAACAGCATGCCGTTGACCTGTCCTTTCAGCTGTCGTTGCGTAACCAGATGGCTCAGCATCGTGAACGCGCCCTGTTCTATCTCGAAACGCGGATCGCCGCCGAATTGCCTTTCTGCCGACTGCACGGCCTCAGGATCCCTGTCCATCGCCAGCAGCCTTCCCTTTGGTCCAAGCTCCGCGAGTATGGCGCCCGCATGCCCGCCGCGCCCAAAAGTTCCGTCCACGTAAACACCATCCGGCCGTATATGAAGCCCTTCCAGTACCTCGGCGAGCAGTACCGGCTGATGAATGTGATCCGTTCCCATGGGTCAGAGCGTCAATGTTTCCAGGGAGTCAGGCAACTCACCGCCGCCGGCCTCCGTAGAAACCCAATCGACACAATTGCGCTCCCAGGCTTCCTCGTTCCAGATTTCAAACTTGTTACCCAGTCCCGCCAGCACCACACGCTTGTCGAGACCGGCGAATTCACGCAGGCGCGGCGGAATCAGGATGCGACCGCTATTGTCCATCTCGAGTTCGGTGGCATGACCCAGCAGCATGCGCTGCAGCGTACGCGTGCGCTTGTCCTGGTTGGGCAGGCGGACGAGCTTGCGTTCGATCTCGTCCCAGTCGGGAAAGGGGTAGAGCAGCAAACAACGGTCATCGTGGACGGTCAATACGACACGCCCCTGGCAGCGCTCGTCGAGTACCGTGCGGTAACGGGTGGGAAAAGCCAACCGTCCTTTGGCATCGAGATTGATGGTACTGCCACCACGGAACAAATATGCCCCCTTATCTCCCTAAATTTCCCATTTATTACCACCATGTCCCACTTTGCGACACTATAGGTACCGAGAGCCGGAGCTGTCAAGCAAAAAACCAAAAAATTCTCCTTTTTTAGCAGTAACTTAGGCCAGATCGCAGGCCGAGCGTCAGGATGCCGCATACTTATAAATTGCAAATCAAAAGCTTGCCAGATTTACCTTGAGTAAATTAACAGGATTGGGCAGGTTAGTGCCTTTTCCGCACCAAATACGTGCGCAGATTGTAGCCGATGTCGGAAAACAGGTGGTATAGAAAACGCAATATATTGCGTTTTCTCTGTACATCCACCCATAGATGATGGAATTCTTAGTCGATCCAGGCTATGAGGTGGGAGGGATGAAAAACACTTTGTACAAAGACGATGCTCAAGGAATTGCACAGGCTGCGAATGGCACAATTGCAGGGAGCAGGTGAGACCGGGAACCGGTCAATAAGCTGGCTTGGGCCATTCAGGGGGAGAACACAAACAGGTCGCGCTCTAGGCTACGCCTGGAGCTGTTGCCGAGAACGTGCGAGAGACTCTGTACCTACCACGTCCCTTTCGGCTCGTCGCTCCCGCACGCGCCGGACAGGATGTTCAAGTGCCGTGGAACACAGGGATGTGCGGGAGAACGGCCTTCCTAGCGCTCCGCGACGTACCTACATCCCTGTAGGCAAAAAAGGCCTGCGCGGCAGGCCTTGTGTTATTGATGGCGAGCGGGGGAACTCAAAAGGGTTGTGTATAATACCTTAACCAAGCAAACAACCTTCGGTGTGAACTACTCGGGAGGCTTACGATAGGTCAATTACAAGCTATGTAACCTGCAGCCCACGTCTTGACTTCCTCTATCAATTGACTCCGGTGCAGTTCAAATGAATACGTGTGACTTGCTTCAGGCCAATAGAGCTCTGTACAAAACTGCCGATAACCGTCCAATTCCAGAACACGCCCCATCTGCCCGGCCTGGTTGTAGTATTCCTCCGAGTAACTCGTGAACACGGAGAGTACCCGGCCCTGCCGCCCCTGAATCGACTGAAACGCTTCCCGCAATTGCTGCCGCGCCGGAAAATCTCTCAGTGCAAATTTATCGATTGCCTGTTCTGTTTCTCCGCCAGAGTTTCCCAGCGCCTTGATGTGCTTCTTCAACCAACGGCGATATCGAGCAAGATGAGTATATTTCCTAACAATTTCTCTCGCCCTGAAACCACTGTCCCGATCGCAGACCGCATCTAGCAACACCATCCCGACAACCCGCGAATCGCTGGGCGCTAGTCTGATCGCATCGTCAGCGCCCGAGCAGAGCCCACCCACTACGAGCCTCACATGCCCCAAGCGCGCCTCCAGAACAGACACGATATTTCTGAAATCCTCTCGCAGGGACTGCTCCGTCGTCAGGTGAGGACTGGGGAAACTATCACCTTTGCCGGCCAGATCGACTCGCAGCGAAGTAAAGCCAATTTCAGCGAGTGTTCTGGCGAAACGCACGTACAGCCTGCGGGGACCGACCCGATGCAGGAGACCAGAGTTCAAGAACACAAACACCGGCAAGTCCTGCGCGTTGGGGGGCGGCACGCCCAGCTGAGTCAAAATCCCGAACATCCGGCCGTTTTCGCCAAACTGGAGCGGCTCTTCCGTCAGGATGTGATCAGACATGCGACTAATCTCTCCAGAAGTGGTTGCGGCATAATCAAATCCTCTTCATGCGTTTCCCAGTTACAAGCACATTGCGACACCTCCTCGGAAACTCCTGCCACGGAAAATGCACTTGGCGACGATGTGCTGACGACGTGCAGTTTGCTTGAGGGAATATTCGAATAGGCGCTGGAGTCCAGTGCACGAAGCTCATTCACCATGCGGTCCGACAAACGGTATCCTCCTCCGTACTCGTACTCATGCATCGCCTGAAGACGATCCGCGCGCCGCAGATAAATGTTTTGCTCCACGATTGCCTCCTGAATCCGACGGAGCGCCTGTAGATACCCCGCGCCATCGGATACCGGATCCCATAAAACCAAGCGCTGGATCTCGCTCGCCGTCCCTACCGATCTGCACGCTAGCAGCGCACCAGCCCGAACGCCAAGAATCCGCACCGCACTGCAGCCGGATACCTCGCGCCCCTCCTGTATGGCCAATGCAATGTCTTCTATCCAACCGGTAACTGTTGCGTCCTCGAGGTTGCCAAACGAATCTTCGGTGCCTCGATAGTCGAACCGGAGCACATGCCGGCCTGACTCGGCAAGGGAAATGGCTACTTTCCTTAGCGCATGATGCGTGCGATTGTATTCCGCGAACAGGGGCGGACAAATGACGGTCAGAAGGCGGCGATCATCCTTGGCTGGCGGATGGTAACTCGCGAAGAGTTGTCGGCTCCTCGGTCCGAAAAAAAAAGCTTCATGCATTGAGTAAACTCATTTCGCAGGTGCCTTGGCATCGCGCCGCGATGTCCGCCAGGCTGTTCTCAAGAAGCAACCATATGTCGAGTTTCGCGCCAAGCTTGTTTTCCATCTGTTGCAACGCCCGTATGGCCAACAGTGAGTGCCCTCCCATCTCGAAAAACCGGTCATTACGGCCAATCGCTCGGGCAGGCTGAATTAGAGCGGTCCAGATTTCAGCGATCGTCGCTTCGACTGGATCGATCGGAGCCTCATACCGGCCGATCGAGCTTTCGGCAACGATCGGCGTTGGCAACCGGCGCCGATCCACTTTGCCGTTCGCCGTCAGCGGAATCTCGTCCACCGGCAGGAAATACTGCGGAATCATATAGTCGGGCAGACGCGAGCGCAGGTGCTTGCGCAGGCTGACCGGCGTCAACGCCCCCGCATTCGTCGGCACGCAGCACGCCACGATGCGCACATCGTCGGGATTAACTGTCCACAGATGCACGGCCGCCTGCCCAACGCCTGAGTGCTCAGAAAGAACCGTTTCGATTTCGCCCAACTCGATGCGGAAGCCCCGCACCTTGACCTGATCGTCGAGACGGCCCATGTGCTCTAGCGTACCGTCACTACGCCAGAGGGCGCGGTCACCTGTGCGATAGAGCATCGCCCCCGGCGGGGCGCTGAACGGGTCCGGGATGAAACGCTCAGCGGTCAAGTCGGGACGCTTCCAGTAACCAAGCGTGACTCCGGCCCCGCCGATGCACAGCTCACCGGGGACTCCAACTGGACAGAGATTTTGCTGTGCATCGAGAATGTGGACTGCCGTGTTGGCAATCGGCTTGCCGATGCCGATCCCGTTGCCAGTGTCGGTAATGCGAGCGCAGGTCGACCACACCGTGGTTTCGGTCGGACCATACATGTTCCACAGCTCGACACCTCGTTCAAGCAACTGGTCAGCGAGATGCTTGGGCAAGGCTTCGCCCCCGACCAGGGCCCTGAAGTCTTTGCTCCCCTTCCAACCTGCCTCAAGCAGCAACCGCCAGGTGACTGGTGTTGCCTGCATGATGGTGGCGCCGTGTTCCTCGATCAGCCCACGGAGCACATTGCCATTCGCAGCGTCATCGCGGCTTGCAATCACCACAGTTGCTCCCACCGTGAGCGGCAGCTGCAGCTCCAGCACCGCGATGTCAAAAGACAGCGTGGTGACGGCTACCAGCACGTCGTTTGCGGCCAAGCCGGGTTCTCGCGCCATGCTGGTGAGGAAGTTCACCACTGCACGGTGCGGCACCACCACCCCCTTCGGCAGGCCGGTGGAGCCCGAGGTATAGATTATATAGGCAGGATCTTCGGGCCTGGCGTCCAGTTCAGCATCCATTGTTAGCCGCTGATCCGGCTGCGACGCGAGGACAGCCGCATCGAGGTCCAACAGTAGTTGGCGATCGCGGGACAAATCGAAGGCGCTCACCAAGGTGCTTGTAGACACAATCAATGTCAGCTCTGCGTCCCGGGCCATGAACTGCAGGCGCTCCTGCGGGAACGCAGGATCAAGGGGCACGTAGGCAGCACCCGATTTGAGAATGCCGAGCAGCGCCGCAAGCATCTCCGCACCGCGCTCAACACACAAGCCAACGCGTTGACCGCGGCCCACGCCGCGTAGACGCAGAGCGCTTGCAATGCGATTAGCGTGTGCGTTCAATTCAGCAAAGGAAAGCGCCTCTGCACCAAATCTGAGTGCTATGCGCTCAGGCGCACGCTCAGTCTGTTCCTGGAACAAGGAATGCGCCAGTGCATACGCCGGAAAGTCGGCCTGCGTATCGTTCCATTCATGCAACAGCTGCTGATGCTCGGCGCTTGGTAGCACATTCAGGCTAAGCAGCATGCTTGACGGTGAGGTTTCCAGAGCAACAACGAGCTGCTCTAGTGCGGTGTTCATATAGGCACAGATGCGCTGCGGATCTATCGGTGCCTGCACTTGCGCCACCAGCCTGAACCCATCGCCGAGATCATCAACAGACAAAGTAAGTGGATAGTTGGTGCGCTCCGAGAAACCAAGGAATTCTCTCCCCTTAAATTCCTCGGAGAACCATTCGACAACCGCCGGCAATTTGGCAGAATCCATGTTCATCACCGACGATTCACTGGAACCCTTGCCATGCCCTCCCCTTCCTAGCCCGCGGCTTGGCCGGCGATAGTTCAGGATCGAACTGAATACTGGTATGTTCGCTCCAACCGCGCAGTGACGCTGCGCCAATCCGAGCGGGGCATGCTCGTGCCGCAGTATGTTCGCAAGCAAAGCATGGGTTTGTCGGATGCTCTCCTGGACGCTGATATTCTCCATGGATATCCGCACAGGCAGGGTGTTGATGCATGGGCCCATCACCCGGTCGGCGCCTTGCCCGGCATGCATGCGGCCAAGCAGCACCGTGCCGAACACCACATCGTCGCGGCCGGACAACCGCGCCAACACCAGGGCCCAAGCCAGGTGGAACAGACTGGCAGTACTCACTCCAATCGCTTGCCCGGTCTCGAACAGCCGTCGAGCTAGGCTGAAATCGAGGAAAGAAGGCGCCTCGTCGATTCTCGAGCCATTGCCAAGTACATCAGCAAATCCATACGGTGCGGTTGGCTCATTCACATCGGCGAGCATATTGCGGAAGAACGCTTCGTGCTCCTTGATCGGCACACCCAGCTTGGCCTGTGCTACGTAGTTACGGAAGGGCCGCGGTGCTGGCAACTGGCTGGCTTCACTCTGCAAATACGCCTGGATTTCTTCCTGCTGCATGTTGAAGGTGGCCTGATCAATCATCAGGTGATGATTTAACTCATGGTATACCCAACGGTCATTTGGCGCGTCGTGGGCTATGAAGATGCGTATCATCGGGGGTACTGACAGATCGACCCTGTAGTTCAACAGATTGAACCGTGCGGATAATTGCTGAGCTATATCGCCGTCGGCAGCATCGAGGCTGAGTTCTTCCACGATCAGTGGTACCCGGCGACAGACGACCTGTACAGGCTCTTGCAACCCCTTCCACAGAAAAGCAGTTCGCATTATGTCGTTACGATCAACCACCCACTGCAATGCCTGGATATAGCGATCCAGCCGCTCGCGACTGTCGAACGCAAACTGAGTTTCCATGATGTAGAGATCACCCTCGAATGTGAGAAGGTGATGAAATAGAAAGCCTTCCTGCAGCGGTGCCAGCGGATAGATATCCTGAATGTTGGTGGCACCACCAGGCACCGCGGCTACCACGCGCTCTATCTCCTCGGCGCTCAGCTGCACCAGCGTCAGCATGTCGGGTGTGATCGCCTCGCACCCTGGTGGGATCCGGTTAGGCGGCACGTCAATGACGCCACTATCACCACCCACTGCCGCCGCCAGTGCCGCAATTGTGGGTGTGACAAAAAGAGTGCGTATGTCCGCATGCAATCCCACCCGGCGCATGCGCTCGATCACGCGCACCGCAAGCAGCGAGTGCCCCCCTAATTCGAAAAAGTTGTCGTGGATACCCACGCGCTCGAGGTTGAGAACGCTGCCCCAGATTTCGGCCAGGGACTGCTCCGTTGGCGTTCGTGGGGTGACATAGGCAGCCTGCTGGCTGTCCACGTATTCTGGAGCCGGCAACCCCTTGCGATCGATTTTTCCGCTTGATGTCAACGGCAGCTCATCGAGGAGCACAAAGGCGCTGGGTACCATGTAAGAGGGCAATTGCTTCGAGAGGTGCTCCTTCAATTCAGCAGCAGCGAGATCCTTCTGTCGCGGCACCACATAGGCCACCAGGCGCTGATCCCCGGGGTTGTCTTCCCTCATAATCACTACGCTCTGGGCAACACCGGCATGTTGATCCAGTGCCGCTTCGATCTCACCCAATTCGATACGCTGACCGCGCATCTTCACCTGAAAATCCACCCGGCCCAGATACTCGATCGCCCCATCCGGGAGGTAACGCGCCAAGTCACCCGTCTTGTACAGGCGCGCGCCGGGCTTGCGCGAGAACGAGTCAGGCACGAAGCGCTCCACTGTCAGATCGTCGCGCCGCACGTAGCCGCGCCCCACCTGCACCCCGCCAATGTAGAGCTCGCCCGCCACACTCACGGGCACTGGCTCCATCCGGGCATCGAGCACATATATCTGCGTGTTGGCCACTGGCCGTCCGATAGGCACTGTGCGCCGCTGATCACCCCGACGGCACACCCAGGAAGTCACGTCCACCGCCGCTTCCGTCGGCCCATAGAGGTTGTGCAACCCCGCCCCGGGCAACCGCGCAAAGAAGCGTTCCTGCAGCTCGTAGGGCAAGGCTTCGCCGCTGCAAATGACCCGCTTGAGTGAATCGCAACCCCCTACATCTTCGTGCTCCAGAAACAAACGCAGCATTGACGGCACAAAGTGAAGCGTCGTGATCCTGCTTCGGCGGATCAGCTCCACCAAATAGGCACTGTCGCGATGCCCCTCGGGACGGGCAAGCACCAGCCTTGCGCCGGCCAGCAGCGGCCAGAAAAACTCCCACACCGAGACGTCAAAACTGAACGGTGTCTTCTGCAGGATGCGATCATCGGCGCAGAGGCCGTATTGCTCCTGCATCCAGAGCAACCGATTGCAAATGCCCCGGTGCTCATTCATCGCACCTTTGGGCCTACCGGTCGAGCCAGAGGTAAATATCACATAGGCCAGATTTTCTGGTGTGCCGATGTCGTCGAGATCGTCGCCTGATTCATCGCCGTAGGCTTCCCATGAGGCATCTAGCAGGTGCACATCCTTGGCCACTGCCGGCAGCTGATTTGCCAGCTCCGGTTGCGTGAGCACCAGCGCAACCTCTGCATCCTCGAGCATGTGGCCCAGACGCTCGGCCGGATAGGACGGATCCAGGGGTACATAGGCGCCGCCCGCTTTCAGTACCGCCAGTAACGACAGCACCATCTCGAAGGAGCGCTCGGCAAAGACGCCGACAAGAACGTCAGGCCCCACGCCTTTTCTACGCAGCAGTCGAGCCAGCTGATTAGCCTTGCGGTTCAGTTGCGCATAAGTGAGCTCTTGCTCCTCGAACTCAAGCGCTACGCGATCCGGCGTCTGCGCCGCCTGCATTTCAATCAGGCGGTGCAGCCGCGCCAGATTGCCGTAATCCCGCGCGGTATCATTCCATTCCACCAGAAGCTGCTGACGCTCGACGTCGGGCAGCACATTCAGGCTGCGCAGCGTGCGCGTCGGTGATGTCTCCAGAGCAATCACGAGCTGTTCCAGTGCGGTGTGCATGTAGTTGCAGATGCGCCGGGGATCGACCGGTGACTGAGCCTGGGCTTCGAGCATGAAGCCATCGCCCAGATCATCCACTGAAAGTTCGAGAGGGTAATTGGTGCGCTCTTCAAACTTCAGCAATTCAAGCCCCAGCTTGCTCACCGCCACGGCCATCGCGTGATTTGAGTTCTCAGGAATCTGGCCCCTGATCTGGAGATGGCGGAAATTCAGGAGCGCGCTGAATAGCGGCACGCTCGCAGCCACCGCGCTGCAGCTCTGCGCCACAGCAAGGGACGCATGCTCATAGCCCAGCAGCTGTGCCATGCGGGTGTGAGTCTGGAGGATACCGTCCTTGACGCTCGTGTCGCCCAGATGGAGGCGCAACGGCAACGTGTTGATGAAGGGGCCCAGCACCCGCTCGGCGCCTTGCCCGGCGTGCATACGGCCGAACAGCACCGTGCCGAAAACCACATCGTCCCGACCGGAACATCGCGACAGCACCTTTGCCCAGGCAAGATGGAAGAGACTGGCCGCGCTCACTTGATTTTTAAGGGCCGTTTCTCGCACTCGGCTCGCCAGGGCAGAATCGACCAGACGGCGCGCCTCTTCGATGCGCGGGCCATTGCCAAGAACATCGCTGAATCCAAAGGGCGCAGTAGGTTCATCTACATCGGCAAGCATGTTGCGGAAGAATGCCGTGTGCTCCTCCGCGGAAACTCCCAGCCGCGCCTGGGCAACGAAGTTGCGGAACGGCAGCGGCGGAGCCAATTGGTCTGCTTGACCTTGCAACAGCAAGTGGATTTCTTCACTCATCAACTCATCGGTGGTGTGGTCCTCCATCAGGTGATGGTGAATCCGCAACATCACCCAGCGTGCATTGGCCGCATCGTGGGCGATGAAGATGCGGATGATCGGCGCTTGGCGCACATCAAGTCGGTAATGACGCGGATCAAAGCGTTCCTGCAGCTGCTCGGCGATATCGCCATCGGCCGGATTTAGGTTGAACTCCTCCAGCATAAGTGCCGCCTGGCGGCACACAACCTGAACAGGCTCAGATAACCCCTCCCACAAAAAGACTGTGCGCAGTATGTCGTGGCGATCGATCACGACCTGCAGGGCCTCCAGATAGCGATCGAGCGGTTCGCGGCTGTCAGCGCCAAGCACGGTCGTCACCAGGTAAGGATCTCCTTCACCGGCCATTCGATGATGGAACAGCATCCCTTCCTGCAGCGGCGACAGCGGATAGATGTCCTTAATGTTGGCAGCCCCGCCAGGCACGGCAGCCACAACATGTTCAATCTCCTCGGAGCTCAGTTGCACCAGCGTTAGCATGTCGGGACTGATGGCCCGACAATCCGCAGGAATCAGATTGGGCGGCACTTCAATTTCGAGACTGTCATCAGCTACTACCGCCGCCACCTCCGCAATCGTAGGCGCGAGAAGCAGGGTACTCACGCCGGCGTGAAGCCCAGCCTGGCGCATACGCTGGATAACGCTGATAACCAACAGAGAATTGCCGCCCAATTCGAAGAAGTTGTCGTGGATACCTACGCGCCCGAACCCGAGAACCTCGGCCCAGATGGCGGCTAGCGTCTCCTCTGCAGGAGTACGCGGCGCTGTATAGGTCGCCTCCGGGGTTACACGGACGGGCGCCGGCAATGCGTTACGGTCAACCTTGCCGTTTTCGGTAAGCGGTAACGCTTCGAGTTCGACGAAGTGGGCGGGGATCATGTAGTCCGGCATGCGGGCGCGAAGAAGCTCGCGCAACTGGCCCACCATATCGGCCGGCGTGTTCACGGCCACGAAGTAGGCCACCAATTGCCTGTCCCCCGGAACATCCTCGCGCGCAATCACCACTACCTCGCGGATAGCCGGATGCGCAGCGATACCCACCTCGATCTCACCCAGCTCGATGCGAAAGCCGCGGATCTTCACCTGATGGTCAATGCGCCCAAGATATTCGATATCACCGCTATCAAGACGGCGTGCCAGATCACCCGTACGGTAAAGTCGCGCCCCATTAGCGGCAGCGAAGGGATCGGCAATGAAACGCTGTGCGGTCAACTCGTCGCGGTTGAGATAGCCGCGCGCCACTCCAGCCCCCCCCACGTAAATCTCGCCAGGCACTCCAATCGGCGCAGGTTTTCCGCTCGAATCGAGGATGTAGACCTGCAGGTCGGGTATTGGGATACCGATGACACTGCCCTGACTGGAGTGCAGGTCGATCCAGCCGATCGGTCTATAGGTAACGTGCACCGTGGTTTCGGTAATTCCGTACATGTTGACGAGCTGCGGCCGCTCGTCGCCATAGCGTTCGAACCAAGGTCGCAGGCTCTGCAATTCGAGCGCCTCGCCACCAAAAATCACGCAACGCAGCGCAAGGTCAGCTTCCGGCTGAATCAGCTCTGCCTGGATCAACTGCCGGAACGCTGAAGGGGTCTGGTTGAGTACCGTTACCCGTTCTCGCACCAACAACTCCCGGAAGTCTTCCGGAGAGCGGCTGATCCAGTAAGGCACCACAACAAGGCGCCCTCCGTAGAATAACGCCCCCCACAATTCCCACACCGAGAAATCAAACGCATAGGAATGAAACAACGTCCACACATCCTGCTCATCGAAGTGATACCAGTTTTCGGTAGCATCGAAGAGGCGCGTCACGTTAGCGTGAGGTATCAGGACGCCTTTGGGCCTGCCTGTTGAGCCTGAGGTATAAATTACGTAGGCAAGATTGTCGGCTGTCGCTCGCGGAACCGGATTGTCATCCGCCCCCGCGAGCTGCTCACTCAACGACAGCCTCACCCCGGCGCTGCCTTCCAGATTCGCCATCAGACTTTCTTGCGTGACCACCACCTGAACGCCCGAGTCTTCGAGCATGAAAGCAAGACGATCTCGGGGGTATACCGGATCCAGTGGCAGGTAGGCACCACCCGCCTTGAGAATACCGATGATTCCAACCACCATCTCGATGCCGCGCTCGGCATGAAGGCCGATCAGCTGATCCGGCGTCACGCCCAGCTCACGCAGTCGGTGCGCAAGCCTGTTAGCGCGGCGGTTGAGTTGTGCATAGCTAAGCGACTCGCCCTCCCAGACCAGCGCCACGGCGTCCGGAGTGCGCTCAACCTGCCGTTCGAAACGCTCATGCAAGCACGCACCCAACTTCACCGCCTGCGATGTTCCGTCGTCCTCAATGGGTTGTAGATTGCTTAAAGATAAGGGGCGTTTTGCAGTCATTTAATTTCACCTCTTTTATATGTTGTTTAGCTCGGCGACAACAGCAGCGACAAAACCGGGGGCGGGAGAAAAACTACTCAGGCGCCATCCACAGCTGTCTCCCGGCATACCTTGGGCACACAGAATCCTGGCGGGCTCGTTAGGCGCAAGCGATACATCGAAACTATCGAGCGGAAAATATAGACCATCGCCCAACGCTTTTATGAATGCTTCCTTGCGCGTCCAACAGTTGAAGAAACCAACCAGCTTGTCGGAGGGGTCGAGGGCAAAGTATGCGTTCTTCTCTTTCTGGGAGAAAAAACGGTCTGCGATTTGGTCCAAATCAGGAAGTGGGCGAACCGCTTCAAGATCGACGCCGACCTCGCGTCCAAGGGAAAAGGCGTACACTGCAACATCATCGGAATGCGACACATTGAAGCGAAGATTCGAGTCCGCAAAAGGCGGCGCCAGTGCAGGTTTACCGCGTTCTCCGTACACCAATCCGACTGCCTCAGGCCGCACATTTAGCAAGGCCGAAAGCGCTTGTCGCAATCGCGCGCGGCCGACAATGAATCGGAAACGGTCGCGCTCAAATACAAAACGACTTGCCTTGTCGCGTTCCGCGCTATCTAGTTGCTTGAGCAAATCAGGAATGGCTGCCGGCTCAGCATCCAGTCGCTCGACCAGTACCTTGATGGAGTGATCTGAGAAACAGTCTATGACTTTCGGCACGTATTCAGACCCAGTCCCTGCAGATGAGCCACCCACACTAGGACCTGAGGGAACTTTGACATACGCTTCAAAAGCGTAAACGGGCGCGATTAACGTTGCTGCGTACTGAGTGTCTCCAACACTGCTTTCCACCATACATTCTTAATCTCGTTCGCGCAGCCTCAAGCTTCTGCCCCACGCCAAAATCGACATTCGAAACGGGCCATCTACGATTCAACCTACTTCTCTTAAATTTTTTGAAGGAGTAGTGGTAACCTCTCACCGGAGACCAACTTCAAGAGCTTAATTTTGTATTGAGAACTCGTTGTTTACATTTTTCTTTAAACTATATCAGGGCTTTTTGAATATGCAAACAACAAAAAACACAGCAGAAACAATTTATACTGGGTTTATGTTTACAGAATTAGATTAGGTAGTCCATAGCAGCCTGTCGGACTTTCTCGTCTATTCCCGGTAGAATCGAGCCTCATCCCTGGAG
>JAHKKL010000308.1 GCA_020027635.1 Gammaproteobacteria bacterium | reverse complement strand
GATCCGACCCGGCGGGTACTCGAGCTGGCGCGGCTGGACACGGTCTTCACCATGTACGCCACCGTCGATGAAGGCATGAAGGCATGATCACCGGATCCCTGCCGGCGGACGCGGGACGTAAGGTCACTCGGCATCCTCCGGCACACTGACCACTTCAAGGGCACCCAGGTTATCCCCCATTCATGCGCGGCGTGATCGAGAAACTCGGTGAGGAATTTCTGTACCTGCTCGAGAGTTCGGGCAGGATGGGCATTTTCTTCGCCACGACCCTGGTCAATATCCTGAAGCCACCCTACACCCCCTACCCCGTTATCCGGCAGATCTATTTCATCGGTGCGCGCTCGGTCATCGTCATTCTGGTCACTGGCCTGTTTACCGGCATGGTGCTGGGGTTGCAGGGCTATCACAACCTCAAGAAATTCGGCTCTGAGGAACTGCTCGGCTCGGCGGTCGCGCTCAGCCTGATTCAGGAACTGGGGCCGGTGCTCACGGCGCTGATGGTAATCGGTCGTGCCGGATCGGCCATCTGCGCGGAGATCGGCATCATGCGCCACTCGGAACAGATCGATGCGCTGGAATGCATGGCCATCGATCCCTACAAGTTCCTCATCGCACCCAAGTTCATCGCCGCGCTCATCTCGCTGCCCGCATTGACCTTTATCTTCAACATCCTTGGCATCGCGGGCGGGTATATCGCCGGGGTCGTGTTCCTGGGCGTTGCGAAAGGCGCCTACTTCCAGGGCATGTATGACAGCGTGGAATGGACGGACATCCGCCTGTGCGCCATCAAGTCCATGATCTTCGGCATACTCATCGTCTGGATCGCCGCCTTCAAGGGGTATTCCCTGCACCTGAACCGCGGCGGCGTGTTCGGCGCCGAGGGGGTTAGCCGCATCACGACCGATGCCGTGGTGCTCGCCTCGGTCACCATACTCGTCTGGGACTACCTGATCGGATCACTGGTGCTTTCATGAGCAGACCGCCAGCGTGCTTCAGTGAGCGGACAACTCGGAGCCTGTTATGAAGAAAATGAACCTGGAAATGATCGTGGGCCTGTTTCTGCTGACGGGTTTCGCCAGCTTCTCTTTTATTGCCATCAAGATGGGCGATATCCGCCTGTTCACGGAGGAATCCTACCCCGTGTCGGCGCGTTTTGTTTCCATCAGCGGACTCAGGGAGGGCGCGGTCGTTGAGGTTGCCGGCGTCAAGGTGGGCAAGGTATCCGGCATCGAACTCGACGGTGGAAAATACGAGGCCGTGGTCCGCATGGATATCAGCAAGGCTGTCCATCTCAGCGACGACAGCATTGCATCGATCAGGACAGCCGGTATTATTGGTGATCGCTTCATCAAGCTCACCCCCGGCGGGTCGGAGGATTATCTGGGCCCGGGCGACGAGATCCATGAAACCGAATCCGCGATCAGCCTGGAAGAACTGGTCAGCAAGTACATCTTCGAGAAAAAATAACGATGTTCCAGGGGAATTCATGAAAAAACTGCTTATCCTTCTGCTGGCGCTGGCCTACGCTCCGAGCGGCGCCGGCCTGGACCTTGGTTCCGGCGCCGTTGAAGCGACCGAGACAGATGCGGCTGCAGACACCCCGCAAGGTGAAGAGGAGATGTTTCCGTTTGACGAGGAGGAAGAGCAATACAGCGTATCCGACCCCCTCGAGCCCGTGAATCGCGGCATCTTCTGGTTTAATGACAAGCTGTATTTTTATCTCTTGAAACCAGTCGCCAGGGGTTACCGGTGGGCCGTGCCCGAACCCTGGCGGGTGGCGGTACAGAATGTCTTTTCCAACCTCGCCTCGCCGGTCCGGATTATCAATGCCGGCTTCCAGGGTAAATTCTCGGACGCCGGTAATGAACTGACCCGCTTCTTCGTCAACACGACGCTCGGGATCGGCGGGCTGTTCGATACGGCCAAGGATCATTTCGACATAAGAAAACACGACGAGGACACGGGCCAGACACTCGGACATTACGGCATCGGACCAGGCTTCTATCTGGTGCTGCCGATACTGGGACCCTCGGATGTCAGGGATGCGGTCGGCACGTTTGTCGATTCACGCGAAAATCTGGTGTATTACCTGTTCGAGGGCTGGACCTACTATGAGGTCAAGGGCTATGAGAAAGTCAATGACCTGTCGCTGGACAAGGATACCTATGAGGGCATCAAGAAGGATGCACTGGATCCCTATCTGTTCGTACGGGATGCCTACATGCAGTACCGCGAGAACAAGGTCAAAAACTGACCATAGGTGCGGCCACGGGTGTGGCCCCGGCGTATGACGTAAGGAGAGAGTGATAATGTTGAAGCGGTTTTCCGTCCCGATACTGATCGGTTTCATAATGACGCTGGCAAGCGCGGCATTTGCCGCAGCCAGCGCCACCGAGTCGGTGCGCATCTCGGTGGATGCCATTATTGGCGTACTCAAGGATGCGAAGCTGGATAAGCCGGCAAAGCGCGATAAAATACGGGTAGTGATTGCCGAGCGTTTTGATTTCCGCGCCATGTCCCAGCGCACCCTCGCTACCAACTGGAAAATGGCATCGAAGGAGCAGCAGCAGCAATTCATTGGCCTGTTCGCCGAGCTGATTCAGAACACCTATATCAGCCGGGTCGAGGCCTACACCAACGAAACGGTGAAATACTCGGCCGAGAAGATCACGGATGATCGCGCCGTGGTGGATACCTTGATCCTTTCCAGCAGCGCGGAGATACCCGTCAGTTACAAACTCTACCTGAAGGATGGGCGGTGGCTGGTCTATGACGTCAACATCGAGGGGGTAAGCCTGATCAACAACTATCGCACCTCGTACCAGGAAATCGTGAAGAAGGAAGGTTTCCCCGGCCTGCTTGCCAAGATGGAAGAGAAGGTAAGGGAACTGGCCAACCAGCCATCCTAGGGTATGGCAGCTAACCACCACCTGGCGTACTGGTCGGAAACAAGCCCGCTAGCTAGTAATGCCGCTGGCTGCGGTCAGCGGTGAGCCGCGAGAGGTAATCCTCCGCATTCACCGCCGCCTCCCGGGGTCGGCGGTTAAGCATGTCCTGGATGGTCTCGTCCGTACTGTTGCTGATCTCATCAACCGTGCCGGTCATGAGCACACGCCCATCCCCCATGACCGTGATCCTGTCGGCAATCTTGAGGGCGCTTTCGAGTTCATGGGTGACCACAACGATGGTGACGTTCATGGCGTCCTTGAGGCGCAGAATCAGGCCATCCAGTTCGGCTGAAACGACCGGATCGAGTCCCGCGGATGGCTCATCGAAGAACAGCAGGCTCGGGTCCATGATGATCGAACGCGCCAGAGCCGCTCTTTTCAACATGCCGCCGGAGAGTTCCGAGGGCATCAGATTCTCGAATCCGGCCAGATTAACCACCTCGAGTTTCATGCGCGTCATGATGCGTATCGTCTTCTCATC
>JAHKKL010000307.1 GCA_020027635.1 Gammaproteobacteria bacterium | reverse complement strand
TCCGCCGCACCGATGCCGGGAACCCCGATGTCTGTCCGGTATGGCAACTGCATCTGGTGTATTCCGATGATGCCGTGAAGGCCTGGGTGAGGGAAGGGTGTCTCACGGCTGGTATCGGCTGCCTGGAATGCAAGCAGCCCATCATCGACAGCGTACTGGGCGAACTCGCGCCCCTGCAGGAACGGGCACGGGAATACGAGCAGGACAAGGACCGGGTGCGCGCCATCATCGCCGAGGGATGCGAGGCCGCCCGCGCCGTCGCCCGCGAAACGCTGGAAGAGGTGCGCGCGGCCATGGGGCTGGATTACTCGCCGACGAACCTGATGGGGAATCGAGACAACTCCCCGAAACTGGGTTAGAATCCCGCGGACGGCTGACGTCGTCCCTCGGTCACGTTAACGCTGTAACGTCCAGGGCACTCCATGAGCGAAAACCAGAACCGCGAAGCACGACCCGAAATCCCGACGCAGGAAGAACTCCCCCTCGCTATCGTACAGGGCCAGGCACTGGCCTCTTTTCCCAAGGATCTCTACATACCCCCGGACGCCCTGGAGGTCATCCTCGAGGCATTCGAGGGTCCGCTGGACCTGCTGCTGTACCTGATCCGCAAGGAGAACCTCGATATCCTCGACATACCGATCGCCGAGATCACGCGCCAGTACACCGACTATATCGAGATCATTCACAGCATGCGGCTCGAACTGGCCGGTGAATACCTGGTGATGTCGGCCATGCTGGCCGAGATCAAGTCGCGCCTGCTGCTGCCGCGTCCGGCGGGCAACGAGGACGAGGAGGAGGATCCCCGCGCCGAACTGGTTCGCCGCCTGCAGGAATACGAACGCTACAAGCAGGCCGCCGAGGATCTGGACGCCTTGCCGCAACTGGGGCGCGATGTCTACCAGGCCGGGGCGGAACGGGTCGACGGCAAGCTGCTCAGGCTGCCCCCGGAGGTGGACCTGCAGGACCTGATTGCCGCGTTCCAGGAGGTGATGAAACGCGTCTCCATGTTCGCCCATCATCACGTGCAGATGGAGTCGCTGTCGGTGCGCGAACGCATGTCCAGCGTCCTGAGTGCCGTCCAGGCGCACCGCTATACCCGCTTCGTGGACCTGTTCACTCTCGAGGAGGGGCGCATGGGCGTGGTGGTGACGTTCCTGGCCGTGCTTGAACTGACCCGGGAATCCCTCATCGAACTCACCCAGTCCGAGCCGTTCGCGCCGATTCATGTCAGGGCGGCGTCCAGCATTGAACAACTTCCCGAGCAGGCGACAGCATGAGCGACGAGCCGCAAACCAGCGAACTACCAACCGGCTATCCATCGGCCGATGAAGCGCCTACCGGCGACCCCGGTAGCGGCGGGCCGCAAACGGACATCGGCCAGCTGAAACTGGTCGCCGAGGCCATCCTGCTTGCCGCGGGCCGGCCGATGAGCCTGGACCAGCTGCTCGCCCTGTTCACCGATGAAGAGCGACCGGAGCGCGGCGACCTGCGCACGGCACTGGCGGCGCTCGCCGATGAATACGCCGGGCGCGGCATCGAACTGGCCGAGGTCGGCAGTGGCTACCGCATCCAGATCCGGCAGGAGATGCAGCTCTGGGTGTCGCGCCTGTGGGAGGAAAAGCCCGCCCGCTACTCGCGCGCCCTGCTGGAGACCCTGGCGCTGATTGCCTACCGCCAGCCGATTACGCGCGGCGAGATCGAGGAGGTACGCGGCGTCACCGTGAGTACGTCCATCATGAAGACCCTGCTGGAACGGGAATGGATATGCGTCGTCGCCCATCGCGAGGTGCCCGGTCGTCCCGCGATGTACGGCACGACGAAACAGTTTCTGGACTATTTCAATCTGAAAAATCTCGGGGAGCTGCCGACCCTCGCCGAGCTGCGCGACCTGGGGTCGTTCAATCCCGAACTGCAGCTCGATTTGACGGAGTCCATCGTGGACAGACGGCTGATGCCCGCCAATGATGAACCGGACGCGCCGTTGCACGCGCGGGAAGAGGGTGCAACGATCGGCGAATCCGCGGAAGACACACCCGCCACGTTCCACTAGCCGCTGCCGCCGTCCGGCTCATGGCAGAACGTCTGCAAAAAATCCTCGCGCGTGCCGGCTACGGATCACGCCGCGAGATCGAGGACTGGATACGCGCCGGCAGGATCCACGTCAATGGCAGTCCTGCCGGGCTGGGGCTCAGCGTAACCGCGGAGGATACCATCGAGATCGACGGCCGGCCGGTCGCGGTGGCCGTCGCCCTCAGCCAGCCGATACCGCGGACCCTCCTCTACCACAAGCCCGTGGGTGAACTCACGACACGCGCCGACCCGCAAGGCCGCCCGACCGTGTTCGACACGCTGCCGCCGCTGAAGACGGCGCGCTGGATCGCGGTCGGCCGACTCGATCTCACTACGGCCGGGCTCCTGCTGCTCACGACCGATGGCGAGCTGGCCAATCGCCTGATGCACCCCTCATCGGAAATCGAAAGGGAGTATGCCGTGCGTGTGCTGGGCACGGTGGCGCCTGCGGTGCTCGAGCGCCTGCTCGGCGGCGTGGAGCTGGAAGACGGTAGGGCGGCGTTTGCCGCTCTCCGCGATGCCGGCGGAAGCGGCGCAAACCACTGGTATCACGTCACCCTGAAGGAAGGCCGCAACCGCGAGGTGCGGCGCATGTGGGAATCGCAGGGCGTGACGGTGAGCCGCCTGATGCGGGTGCGCTTCGGTCCGATCGGCCTGCCGCGGGAACTGCGCCCGGGACGCCACCGGCCGCTGACGCGCCCGGAGGTCGTGGCGCTTTACCGCGCGGCCGGCCTCACGCCGCCGCGGGTATCTCCGCCGCGCGCCACCGGCGGAAAGTCCCCACCGGGCAAGCGGACGAGATCACCGTATCCGTCGCAGAGACGCAGAAAACGCGGAGAAAAAGCATAAAGGGCCGATCGAAATAGTGGGGTTTCTCCTGTAGGAGCGGGCTTGCCCGCGAATCCATCGGTATCAAACCCTGTTCGCGGGCAAGCCCGCTCCTACAAGTGGTTTCGTTACGATTTCCTCCAGGCGCCCTGAATCAATCGTTGCCTGTCTGTTGGAGATCGCTGCGCTCAGGGCCTGCTTGGGGAACCGCCGTTCGTGTTGTCGGGAGCTGATATGCTCGAAGGGAACTGCTGCAATGGCCGGTTCATTCACTCCACGGTGAATTGCCGGCCGCTGATGCCTCGGCTGTCCGTGGAGAGCAGATACAGGAACGGTCTGAGCACCTCGTCCGCCGTCCGGAGCCGGCTCCGGTCCTCGGCCGGGTAAGCGATCAGGCGCAGCGCCGTGCGCACGGCGCCCGGGTCGATGCTGTTGGCGCGTACCGGGGTGTTGGCTTCCAGCTCATCGGCCAGGATCTGCATCATGTTCTCCAGGCCGGCCTTGGCGATGCCATAGGCGCCCCAGTACGCCTTGCCGCGGCG
>JAHKKL010000306.1 GCA_020027635.1 Gammaproteobacteria bacterium | reverse complement strand
TCGAGCACCTTGCGCACTTCCTCGACGGTGCGGGCGAAGGGGATCATCAGCTCCAGGTTGGTTAGGCCCATGTCCTCGCGCACCTGCTTCATGGCGGCGCATTCGAGGGCAAAACAGTCGGCGAACTCCTTCGAGTGGTAGCGCGAGGCGCCGCGGAATCCGATCATCGGATTCTCCTCGCGGGGTTCGAAGGCGCCGCCGCCCAGCAGCGCCGCGTATTCATTGGACTTGAAATCGCTCAGGCGGGCGATCACCGGTTTGGGGTAAAACGCCGCCGCGATCGTCCCGACGCCTTCGGCCAGCCGGTCGATGTAGTAGCGCTCCGGGCTCGCGTAGCCGGCGATGCGCGGCTCGATCTGCTTTTTGATTTCCTGCGGCACGCGATCGTAGTCGAGCAGCGCGCGCGGATGGATGCCGATGCTGTTGTTGATGATGAACTCCAGGCGCGCCAGGCCGACGCCGTCGTTGGGGTAGGCCGCGTATTCCAGGGCCTGGTCCGGGTTGCCGACGATCAGCATGATCTTCGTCGCCGGGCGCCGCAGGCCGGTGAGATCGATGCGCTCACGGCGGTAGGGCAGCCGGCCTTCGTAGACATAGCCAACATCGCCCTCGACGCAGGAGACCGTCACCTCCTGGCCGTCGTGGATGTCGTGGGTGGCGGTGCCGGCACCGACCACGGCGGGCAGGCCCAGTTCGCGCGCCACGATGGCGGCGTGACAGACCCGCCCGCCGCGGTTGGTCACGATGGCGCTCGCGATCTTCATGACCGGTTCCCAGTCGGGGTCGGTGATATCCGTCACCAGCACCTCGCCCGGACGCAGGTCGTGCATGTGCGCGGCCTCGAGGATGATGCGCGCCTGGCCGGCGCCGATCCGGGCGCCGACGCTCTTGCCGCGGGCGAGCACCGGTCCGCGCTGTTCGAGGGTGTAGACTTCCTGAAAGGCCTGGCTGCGGAGGGAATGCACGGTTTCCGGCCGGGCCTGGACGATGAACAGTTCGCCGCTGACGCCGTCCTTCGCCCATTCGATATCCATGGGCCGCGGCTGGCCGGCGTGGCGCGAGTAATGCCGTTCGATGGCGACGGCGTAGCGGGCGAGTTCCAGCACCTCGTCGTCCGTGATGGAGAAGCGCTGGCGCTTGTCTCTCTTCACGTGCACGTTGCGGGTGGCCGCAGCCGTCACCGGGTCACGGGTGTAGATCATCTTGATCGCCTTTTCGCCCAGGTGGCGACGGATGATCGGGCGGTGTCCGGTGGCGAGCGTCGGTTTGAACACCAGAAACTCATCCGGGTTGACCGCGCCCTGCACCACGTTCTCGCCCAGCCCGTAGGCCGCGGTGATCATCACCACATCGCGGAAACCGCTTTCCGTGTCCAGCGTGAACATGACGCCGGCGGCGCCCAGATCGGAGCGCACCATCTTCTGCACCCCGATCGACAGGGCGATGCCCATGTGATCGAACCCCTTGTCTACCCGGTAGTGGATCGCGCGGTCGGTGTAGAGTGAGGCGAGCACCCGCTTGCAGGCGCGCAGCAGCTGGTCCAGGCCGCGGATGTTGAGGTAGGTTTCCTGCTGCCCGGCGAACGAGGCGTCGGGGAGATCCTCCGCGGTGGCGGAGCTGCGCACGGCCACATCCGGATCCGGCCCGTATTCCTGCGTCATTTCCTCATAGGCGGCGCCGATCTCCCCGGCCAGCCGCGGTGGCAGCTCGCCGTCGATGATCCAGCCGCGGATCCGCGCCCCGGTCAGGGCCAGCGCGTCGACATCGCCGGCATCGAGGCTGTCCAGCGCCAAACGGATACGCTCGGCCAGGCCGTTATGCGCCAGGTAGTCACGGAACGCCTGGGCCGTGGTGGCGAAGCCGTTGGGCACCCGCACGCCTTCCTGCGACAGGCTGCGGTACATTTCGCCGAGCGAGGCGTTCTTGCCCCCGACCAGCGGCACGTCGTCGATGCCCAGTTCGCGGAAGCGACGGATGTAGTGGTAACCGGTCATTGCGGCCCCCCTGCCGGATCGATACGGTTTCGTGCCGGGGAAGGCAGTCGCTGCCTCTCCCCATTGCCTTCATTATAGTGACTGCCTGTCCGAGACACGGCTCGCGAGACTGTTTACCCCAAGGTGATTGACCACGGTTTCAGGGAGCGCGGTTTTTCTATTCAAGACAAGCCGGGTGCAGCGGAGCACGATAGGCTCCTTGATCATTGAGTCAGCCACGGACGAGTAAAATCGTGTTCTCCGAATGTCGACAAGTTTTGCGCAACTCTGAGACAAATGGCACAATGCCTTATACGAGCCGAGAATACCTGTCATGACCGAGAGCACCGAAAACCTTGTTCTAGAGATCCTTCGCCAGATGCGCAACGATATGACCGACCTGCGCAATGAGCTGCGCGAAGGGTTTAACCGCGTCGAGGTGCGGCTTGGTCTTGTGGAACAAGGA
This sequence comes from Gammaproteobacteria bacterium, assembly GCA_020027635.1. Classification (GTDB taxonomy): domain Bacteria; phylum Pseudomonadota; class Gammaproteobacteria; order UBA9214; family UBA9214; genus CAVQCA01. The sequence goes on along the minus strand of JAHKKL010000306.1, from coordinate 1,011 downwards.
TTGGCCGGCATGCTGAGCGTGTCGGCCTCCCGATCAAGGGGTCAGAGTCGTTGAAATCAAGTTCTGTTTAAGAAACCGTTCGCTCTTCCGGTCACCGCCATGCGGGTAATGCCTGATACCTCGTTTCACCATGGCCGCGATCTCATCCCGAAACCGGTTATTACCAATCACCTCTCCCGCCTCGGTCCCTTGCCGTATCGACGTTAAAACGGCGTCATCAATGTGACCGGCAAACAATGCGCGGTAGGCCGCCTGCCTCATTTCGGCATCGCCACCAAGCCGGCTGTACAGGGGATGCGGCTGGACGACCTCATCGCGCCGGCCCGAGGCATTACAGCGATAACTCGACCAGCGATAGTCGTCCGGACAATCGACCATCCCCGCACGCACCGGGTTGAGCTCGATATAGCGACTGCAGGTTAGCAGGTAGTGCTCGGAATCAATCAGCGCCGATTTATAACGTCCCTCCCACAACGTGCCCGTACGCCGGTAACCCCCATTCATGTGGCGAACATAGCGTCGTCCGACAGCCTGCATCAGCCGTGAGGGACCCTCTGTGCATTCCGGTGTCAACAGGAGATGGACGTGATTGGTCATGAGCACATAGGCGTGAATGGCACACCCGTGAGTGGCGGCGGCCTGTTTGAGCGTGTCGAGGTAGATCAGGTAATCGCCATCGCAGAAGAATACCGCCTGGCGGTTATTCCCGCGCTGGATGATATGCAGGGCCTGCCCGGGCACCACGATCCTTGGTAATAGCGCCATCTTGCAATTCCTTTGCAAGGGACCTCAAAGAGGAGCGATAACGCTATCTCATGCGTCATTTCCTTTCAAGTATTCTGACCCCTTGATCTCCTTGTGATCTCCTTGGGGCTGTTCTATAGCGCATACCTGCAAACTTTGAAATTCCGTTTTGGCAGTATAATATGAACCTATCCTCATGAATCTTATGTAAGAAAAATCCTGAAAATACCCAAATGAAAAAATCCTTTTTTACTTTTGGGCAAACTA
>JAHKKL010000305.1 GCA_020027635.1 Gammaproteobacteria bacterium | reverse complement strand
GGGCCCGGCCGCCAGCACCATGCCCTCGGAGACGCCGAAGCGCATCTTGCGCGGCGCGAGGTTCGCGACCATCACGGTCAGGCGGCCTTCGAGCGACTCTGGCGCGTAGGCGGACCGGATGCCGGCGAAGACGTTGCGGGTTTCCCCGCCGAGGCTGAGTTCCAGGCGCAGCAGCTTGTCGGCGCCTTCCACCGCTTCCGCCTTGTCGATGCGGGCGATGCGCAGGTCGATTTTCGCGAACTCATCGTAGCTGATGGTTTCCGCGATGGGGTCGTCCTGCAGCGGCCCCCGCGGCGCCGGTTCGCTGTGCCCTAGACTGTGCTTTGAATCTTCCAGCATGGCATTCACCTTTTCCTGTTCGACGCGTGTGAGGAGGGGTATGAACGGCTTGATCGCATGAGCGGCGAGCGGCGTGCCGACGGCATCCCAGGTCATGGGCGGGATATCGAGGAACGACTCCACCTGCCTGGCCATGGCCGGCAACACCGGTGACAGATAGGTCACCAGCACCCGGAAGAGATTGATGCCGGTACTGCAGACCGCCTGCACCGCCTGCTCCTGGCCTGGCTGTTTGGCCAGCGCCCAGGGTTTGTGGTGGTCGATGTACTGGTTGGCCCGGTCGGCGAGCGCCATGATCTTGCGTAGTGCCTGGCTGAATTCCCGCGCCTCGTAGTCGCGGGCGATGTCATCGCCCGCCTGGACGAATTCCGCGTACAGTTCCGGTTCCGCGCAGTTGCCCGCGAGTTCGCCGCCGAAGCGTTTGGTGATGAACCCGGCGCAGCGGCTGGCGATATTGACCACCTTGCCGACCAGGTCGCTGTTGATGCGCTGGATGAAATCGTCCAGGTTGAGATCCAGGTCATCGATGCCGCCGCCGAGCTTCGCCGCGAAATAATAGCGCAGGTATTCGGGGTTCAAATGATCGAGATAGGTGCGCGCCTTGATGAAGGTGCCGCGCGATTTCGACATCTTCTGGCCGTTGATGGTCAGGAAGCCGTGCGCGAACACGGCCGTCGGGGTGCGCAGGCCGGCGCCCGAGAGCATGGCCGGCCAGAACAGGGCATGGAAGTAGATGATGTCCTTGCCGATGAAGTGGTACAGCTCGGCCGTGCTGTCCTTGCTCCAGTAGGCGTCGAAATCGCGGCCGGTGCGCGCGCAGAGGTTCCTGAAACTGGCCATGTAGCCGATCGGCGCGTCCAGCCACACGTAGAAATACTTGTCCGTGGTGTCCGGGATCCGGAAACCGAAGTAGGGCGCATCGCGGGAGATGTCCCATTCCCGCAAGCCCTCATCAAACCATTCGTTGAGCTTGTTGGTGACCTCCGCCTGCACGTGCCCGGCCCGGGTCCAGTCGCGCAACAGCGGCTCGAAATCCGCGAGCTTGAAAAAGTAGTGCAGGGATTCGCGTGCCACCGGCGTGCTGCCGGAGACCACGGACACCGGGTTTTTGAGTTCGGTCGGCGCATAGGTCGCGCCGCAGACCTCGCAACTGTCGCCGTACTGGCCGCTGGCGCCGCAGCGCGGGCACTCGCCCTTGATGAAGCGGTCCGGCAGGAACATCTCCTTCTCGGCGTCATAGGCCTGGGTGATGATGCGGGTGGTGATGTGGCCAGCTTCGACGTGACGGCGGTAGATCAGCTCGGCGAGCTCCCGGTTCTCCGGGGAATGAGTGCTGTGGTAGTTGTCGAACTCGATGTGGAAGTCGCGGAAGTCGGCGCGGTGTTCGCGCCCGATACGCTCGATCAGTTCCTCTGGGGTGATGCCTTCCTGCGCGGCGCGCAGCATGATGGGCGTGCCGTGCGCGTCGTCGGCGCAGACATAGACGCAATCATGGCCGCGTAGCTTCTGGAACCGCACCCAGATGTCGGTCTGGATATACTCGACCAGGTGTCCCATATGGATCGGCCCATTGGCATAGGGCAGGGCGCTGGTGACCAGCAGGGTGCGCTTGTTGAGATCCATCGAGCCGTTTCCCGGTTAAAACCTTGTTGCCTGTGTAGATAATCCGCTCACTAGTATGCCATAGAGACGCTTGCGGTGCGGTATAAGGCGCATCCTGCTGGCGGGACGATCCGCGGAAGTTCGTGTACAATCCCCGGTCAATTTTCACCTGAATGCCGGGGGGCGGTCCGCCCCTCTCGTTTCCCAAGGAGTTGACGCATGGCTGAGGTAACCCAATCCCAGATTGAAGCAAAACTGGCCACCTACGTGGACCCCTACCTGGAGCGCGACCTGGTGTCCGCCAAATGTATCAAGGGCATCGCGGTAGTCGGTGACACCGCCACGGTCGAGGTGGTGCTCGGCTTTCCGGCGAGCGGTTACCACGAGCCACTCTCGGGCACGCTGAAACAGCTGGTCGAGTCGATCGACGGCATCCGCACGGCCACCGTCAAGGTGTCCAGCAAGATCGCCGCCCATGCGGTGCAGAAGGGCGTCAAGCACCTCGACAACATCAAGAACATCATCGCCGTGGCCTCGGGCAAGGGCGGGGTGGGCAAATCCACCGTGGCGGTCAATCTGGCGCTGGCGCTCTCGGCGGAAGGTGCCACCGTGGGCATGCTGGATGCCGACATCTACGGTCCCAGCCAGCCGCGCATGCTCGGCGTGCACGGCAAGCCGGAATCGCTGGATGGCAAGTCGCTGGAACCCCTGGTCAGTTATCACCTGCAGGCGATGTCCATCGGTTTTCTGATCGACGAGGAAACGCCGATGATCTGGCGCGGCCCGATGGTGACCCAGGCGCTGCAGCAGCTGTTGCATGACACCAACTGGAAGGATCTCGACTACCTGGTGGTGGACCTCCCGCCGGGTACCGGGGATATCCAGTTGACGCTCGCCCAGCAGGTGCCGGTGAGCGGGGCGATCATCGTCACCACGCCGCAGGATATCGCCCTGCTGGACGCGCGCAAGGGACTCAAGATGTTCGAGAAGGTGGAGGTGCCGGTGCTTGGCATCGTGGAGAACATGAGCATCCATATCTGCAGTGAATGCGGCCACGAGGAGTACATCTTCGGCGAGGGCGGCGGGCGGCGCATGGCCGAGCAGTACAACGTCGATTTCCTCGGCGGCCTGCCGCTCGACAAGCGCATCCGCGAGGAGACGGACGCCGGCAGGCCCACCGTGGTGGCCGAACCGGAGAGCCGCATCGCGAAGATCTACCGCGAGATCGCCCGGCGCACCGCCGCCAAGCTCTCGCTCAGGACCAAGGACTACGCCGCGCGTTTCCCGCAGATCGTGATCCAGAACGACTGATACGGATGTCGTCGTTAACGTGAACGGACCACTAATTAAACGGACCAATGGGGTCAGACTCGATTGATCCCAGTAATTCATTGACCGTATCGAACATCGTGAAGAAATCAATCGAGTCTGACCCGAATGGCACTCGAATGGCACTTAGTCAATAATGTAGCCTGGGTTGAGCGGAAGCGAAACCCGGGTTTCACTGCGTT
>JAHKKL010000304.1 GCA_020027635.1 Gammaproteobacteria bacterium | reverse complement strand
TGGTATAAGTCGCACACTTTCCAATGAGGGAGACAATCTTGAAATCACGATACCGGTCGGTGGCATGGTTGCTGGTGGCGGGCGCCCTGGCAGCGGGCTGTGGCAAACAGGAAAGCGGCACGGCCGCCGGCGAGACGGTCGTCAGGATCGGTTCGGTGGCGCCGCTCACCGGTCCGCAGGCCCATCTCGGCAGGGACAATGACAATGGCGCGCGTCTGGCGATGGACGATATCAACGCCGCCGGGCTCACGCTGGGGGGCAAGAAGGCCAGCATCGAACTGATCAGCGAAGACGATCAGGCCGACCCGCGCATCGCGACCATCGTCGCGCAGAAATTCGTCGATAACGGCGTCGCCGGCGTGATCGGGCATCTCAATTCCGGAGCCACCATACCCGCCTCGAAGATCTACCACGATGCCGGCATACCGCAGATTTCCCCGTCCGCCACCGCCATCGCCTATACCGCGCAAGGCTTCGAGACGGCCTTCCGGGTCATGACCAACGACGAACAACAGGGCAAGGTGCTGGGGCAGTTCGCGGTCAACACGCTGGGCGCGCAGCGGATAGCCATCATCGACGATCGCACCGCCTACGGCCAGGGGCTGGCGGATGAATTCGAAAAATCCGCCAGGGCCTCGGGCGCGCAGATCGTGGCGCGGGAATTCACCTCCGACCGTTCCACGGACTTCATGGCGATCCTGACCTCGATCAAGGGCAAGGATCCGCAATTGGTGTTTTACGGCGGCATGGACGCGCAGGGCGGGCCAATCGCGAGGCAGATGAAGGAACTAGGGCTCGGCGCGCGCCTGCTGGGCGCCGACGGCATGCAGACCGCCGAGTTCCTCAAACTCGCGGGCGCGGCCGCGGACGGGGTGGTGGCCTCATCGCCGGGCTTGTCGCTCTCGTCCATGCCGGAGGGCCAGACGTTCAAGCAAAAATTCAACGCGCGTTACGGCGAGATCCAGAACTATGCGCCCTACGCCTACGATGCCGTGCAGGTGATGGTGGCGGCGATGCACCGCGCCGATTCCGCCGATCCGCGGATCTACCTGCCGGAAATCGCCAGGACCGATCTTCAGGGCGTGACCGGCCATATCCGCTTCGACGCCAAGGGCGATATCGCGGGCGGTTACGTGACGCTCTATCAGGTGAAGAACGGCGCCTGGCAGGTGCTCGAAACCGTCGAGAGCGGGAAGTAGCCTATAACCACGGAAGCACACGGAAGACCTAGACAGGAGGTAGCATGGGTTGAGCGGCAGTGAAACCCGGGTTTCACTGCGTTCAACCCAGGCTACATTCTTAAATTAGGTGCCATTCGAGCGGGAAGTAGCAGATAACTACGGAATCGCACTCAAGACATAGATCGTGTCAGTGATCTATGTCCGTGTGTTCCCGTGTGCTTCCGCGGCCAAATGGATGTCTAATAAGAGATGCCACCCCTTAAGTAAGCGCCATTACATCCCTAGCCCTGTCTCAGGTAAACTTCCCGCCCTGGCGGTATCGGACAGGTAAGCCATGGATATCTTCGTGCAGCAGATCATCAACGGCCTGGTGCTGGGCAGCGTCTACGCGCTGGTCGCGCTCGGCTACACCATGGTGTACGGTATCCTCGAACTCATCAACTTCGCCCACGGCGAGATCACCATGATGGGCGCGATGGTGGCCCTGGCGGTGATCGGCGCACTTGTCGGTGCCGGTGTGGAATTGCCGGGCATCCTCATTGCCGGACTGGGCCTGCTCGCCGCCATCCCGGCGTGCATGACGCTCGGCTACTGCATCGAACGCATCGCCTACCGGCCGCTGCGCAGGGCGCCGCGGCTGGCGGCGTTGATCACCGCCATCGGCATGTCCATCATCCTGCAGAACGTCGCCATGCTGATCTGGGGACGCCAGTATATTTCCTTTCCACCGATCCTGCCGCAGGGCCGGCATGTCGTGTTCGGCGCGACCATCTCCGATGTGCAGATCGTGATATTGACCACCGCGACGGTGCTGATGGTCGCCCTGGTGCTGCTGGTGAGCAAAACCCGGCTCGGCCGCGCCATGCGCGCCACCGCTCAGGCGCCGCAGATCGCGGGGCTGATGGGCGTGAACGTCGACACGATCATTTCGCTGACCTTCGTCATCGGTTCGGCACTGGCCGCGGTGGCGGGCGTGATGGTCAGCGCCTATTATGGCCTGGCGCATTACTACATGGGGTTCCTGCTGGGACTGAAAGCGTTCTCCGCCGCGGTGCTGGGCGGCATCGGCAATCTCGCCGGCGCGATGCTCGGCGGTCTGCTGCTCGGCGTGATCGAGAGTCTGGGCGCCGGTTATATCGGCGATCTCACCGGCGGCTTTCTCGGCAGTCACTATCAGGATGTGTTCGCGTTCTTTGTCCTGATACTGGTGCTGGTGCTGCGGCCATCGGGTCTGCTCGGGGAACGTGTCGCTGAACGTGCCTGACGCCCTTTCCAGGACCCGCCGGCGCAACGCCTGGCTGGGCTACCTGATGTTGTGCCTGCTGCTGGCCGCGCTGCCGTTTATCGCCGATGCCGGACTGGGCCGCTCCTGGGTGCGCGTGCTGGATTACACGCTGCTCTACATCATGCTCTCCCTCGGCCTGAACATCGTCGTCGGCTACGCCGGCCTGCTCGATCTCGGTTACATCGCCTTCTACGCCGTCGGCGCCTATCTCTACGCCCTGCTCGCCTCCCCGCACTTCGGCCTGCACCTGCCATTCTGGCTGCTGCTGCCCCTGGGCGCCATGACGGCCGCGCTGTTCGGCGTATTGCTCGGCACTCCGACCCTGCGACTGCGCGGCGATTACCTCGCCATCGTCACCCTCGGCTTCGGCGAGATCATTCGCATCTTTCTCAACAACCTCAACGCGCCGGTCAACATCACCAATGGCCCCCAGGGCGTGAATCTCATCGATCCGGTCAGCTTCGGCGGCTTCGATCTGGGCAAGACCCACAGCCTGTTCGGCGTCACGTTCAGCGCCGCGCATCAATATTACTACCTGTTCCTGCTGCTGACCCTGGCGGTGATCTTCATTTCACTGCGCCTGCAGGACTCGCGCATCGGCCGCGCCTGGGTGGCGATACGCGAGGACGAGGTGGCGGCCGAGGCCGTGGGCGTCAACACGCGCAACATCAAACTGCTCGCCTTCGCCATGGGCGCGACCTTCGGGGGCGTGGCCGGCGGACTGTTTGCCGGCTTTCAGGGTTTCATCAGTCCCGAGAGCTTCAATCTCATGGAGTCGGTCATGATCCTGTGCATGATCGTACTGGGCGGCATGGGCAGCATCCCGGGGGTGATTTTCGGCGCGGTGCTGCTCACGGTGCTGCCCGAGTCGCTGCGCTATATCGGCGATCTGCAGCGTGTCACGCTGGGACGCATCGTGGTCGATCCTTCCGACCTGCGCATGCTGCTCTTCGGCCTCGCGCTGGTGGCGGTCATGCTCTATCGCCCCGCCGGCCTGCTGCCCTCG
>JAHKKL010000044.1 GCA_020027635.1 Gammaproteobacteria bacterium | reverse complement strand
CGCCTTTTGCAGTGCCTGCTGGAAGCGGGCCGCACGGTTTATCTCATGATATCCGTCCCCGGGCAGGTGGTGATCGGGATGGAAACGGACATCAGGATAGCGGGTCGCAGCAAAGAGATACAGCGGCTGCTTGCCCGGCACTTTGGGGCAAAAGACGGGCAATTGCGGGTATTCGGGAATGAAGAGTGGACCGCACCGGTGGCCAGCGGCAGCAGCGTGCCGCAGGCTATGATCATCTGCCCCTGTACCATGGGAACTCTCTCCGCGGTGGCCAACGGGGCCAGCCGTAACCTGATTGAACGCGCGGCGGATGTCGTGCTCAAGGAGGGACGCAGACTGGTTATCGTGCCGCGTGAGACCCCCTTATCGGTCATTCATTTGGAGAACCTCCTGCGACTGGCGCGTATGGGTGTCTGCATCCTGCCCGCCAATCCCGGTTTCTACCACAAGCCGGAAAGCATAGACGATCTGGTGGATTTCGTGGTGGCGCGTATCCTCGATCAGCTGGGTATCGAGCATGACATTTCGCAACGCTGGGCTGACACCGACCCGTCCGATTAACGGCTACGGTTTCTATGTAGGCATACGGAATAACTAATGACCACGGGTCGCCCCCAGCTTCCTGCTTCCCGCGACACTTGTACATCCATGTACTTCGAATTACGCGGAAATAAAGAACGAATTCGCTGTATGGGTAAAGTAGCTCAGCGCCGTACCCATTAAACGCAAATTGCCATTAGTCACGAAACAATGTTGAAATTTTTTGTTCTTGTTTCCGTGGCCATTATTGATGCCTTTCATTTCCACTTCCCGCACTGATCTCCCAGCCCAGCAACACCTCGCCATGCCATTCCAGTCCGGCCGGTACAACAACATCACGTTTGACCAATTTGACAGGCGTTCTTTCCTCGAGTGCACCACGCAGGACTTCCAGGGGCGAGTCGAAATCCGGCGCGGTTCTGAGATAGGAAATCATTGGCAGTGACTGGTCGACATACAGGTAGGAGACGGTGCCTATCCAGATGCTGGTCGCATGGTCGGTGGTTTCCAGGTTGGCGGGCCAGAGCCTTAGCACCGTCATCCGGTCCGTTCCGTCTCCTTTCCTGACCCGCAGCAGTTTCTGATGCTGGCCGTCATGCACTTGGTAGAGGATGGGAAGACTCGCGCTATCCGGATGCGGCGCAAGCCAGTTCATGGCGCCAAGCACCCCGAATTTCGCCGCCGGCTCCCAACCCTGGTTGCCGAGTATTTCCTGCAGATGGGGCAGTGTCCCGGCCCACTGAAAATTCAGGGGCTGAGTGTTTACACCCTCGATGTCGATCCGGTAAACCGGCAACTCCCGCCAATAGCCATCCCGCCAGTCCGCAAGGGTGACGGTCTGCATTTCCGTGCGAGGTGCGTAATCCGCCAGATCCTGCCGGTACCGGAATTCCATCTGCCAGGCGCCGGTCATGAACAGGACGGCAAGGGTAACCGCCAGCAGCCGTTTCAGCGGTAGGGCTGGCGCCGGATGCCGGTCGTAGGCAATGCCGAGCAGGGTTACCCATAACAGCCCCACGCTGGCGCCACCCAGTACATCGGAGAACCAGTGTACGCCCAGGTAGACGCGGGAAAAGGCAATGGCGACGACCAGAATACCTGCCACGGTGTAGGGGAGCCAGCGGCGTTTTATCGGGAGTTCACGAGCGACCAGCAACGCCAGAAATCCAAAGACGGCAAGGCTGGTGCTGACGTGTGCACTGGGGAAGGAGAAGCCGTCGTGGATTTCCATCGGGCGTTCCACCTTGGTCGAGTACTTGAGCGCATAGGTCATGATGACGGTGCTGACATAGGCCACCATCCAGTGAATAGCGGCCTTGCGATAACCATTCCAGAGCAGCCACAGGCTGCCCGCCAACGACATGGCAGCCAGCAGAACCTGTTTGCCGAAGAGGCTCACAAAGACCATCACCTGATCAGCCCCCGGTGTGCGCAGGTTCTGCAGGAAGTGGAATAGGTAGTTGTCCAGATCCCCCATGAACCGTCCGTGCAGGGTCTGGCGCGTTATCAGCAGCAAGGCCCAGAAGGCCAGAAACAACAGCCCCAGGAGTATGGCCAGACCGCGTGCCTCCGGATGGTCGGGGTCGAGCAATGAACCCGCCAGCGGGCGTATAAGCGGATGTTTGCGGCTCCAGCTGAGTGCGCTTTCCACCGCGGTCGAAGCATGCGGCTGCAGCACGCGCCAGACCCCGCGTATCAGTGCGAAGCTCAGCCAGGTTATACCCACCAGTACGATCAGCAGCACGACCAGGCGACCGGCCACCTCGGCTGCCAGTCCCAGCGAGGCGCCGAATGCCATACCGGGCAGGATAAACGTGGGTGCCCAGAGCACGGAGGCGACGATATCCACCAGCAGGAAGCGCCCGAGGTTCATGTCCATCATGCCGGCGATGGCTGGAACGATGGGTCGTACCGGACCGACAAAGCGTGCCATGAACACGCTTTTCCCGCCGTGGCGGCAGAAGAAATCGACTCCTCGGTTCACCAGGGCCGGGTAGCGTTTTAATGGCCACAGGACACGCAGCCGCTGATGATAATGGCTGCCAATCAGGAAACTGATGGTATCGCCGACCATGGCGCCGACGGCTGACCAGGCCATGGTCGGAATCGGCTGCAGCGTGCCGGTCGCGATCAGTGCGCCCATGCCAAACAGCAGAAACGCGCCGGGAACCAGCAGACCGATGAGGAGCAGGGATTCCAGCAGAGCGAACACGAAGATCAGCAGGTTGGAAAAATGCGGATGCTGCGCTATCCAGGCGAGCAGATCCTGCAGCAGGTTTTCCATGGTAACCAGAGTCCTTACGTAAACAGTGCGTGCCGTTCCCGGTGTTACCGTATCGTCCTGAATACCTCTGCCGAGGCATCCAGCGTGGCATCGATCACGGTGTCGGTATGGGTTGACGAGACGAATCCGGCCTCATAGGCCGACGGAGCGAGATACACGCCGGCCTGCAGCATGCCGTGATAGAAACGCTGGAAGGTGTTCAGGTCACAGCGGGTAACCTGGTCGAAGCGGGTGATGGTGCTTTCAGCGGAAAAGAAATACCCGAACATCCCCCCGATCTGATTGGTGGTGAATCCTATGCCGGCGGCGTCGGCTTGCGTCTGCAATCCCGCGACCAGTCGTTTCGCCGCGGCATCCAGCCGTGCATGAAATCCCTCCGCCGATGCTAGTTCCAGCGTGGCCAGACCGGCCGCCAGCGCCACGGGGTCTCCGATAACCTTGCCCAGCGTGGTGAGATCGGGCCTGATACCGTAATGCGCCTGCGCGCCGCCGGCCGCGACCCGGAAGCCGGTCATGACCTCATCGAGGATCAGCACGCTGCCATGCGCGTCGCACAGCCCACGCAGTCCCTCGAGGAAGCCGGGCACCGGTGGAATGCAGTTCATGTTCCCCGCCACCGGTTCCACGATCACGGCGGCGATTTCTTCTCCTGCCAGTGCAAAGGCCTCATGCACGCTGTCCAGGTCGTTATAGGTCAGCGTCATGGTGTGTGCCGCGACCGAGGCGGGTACTCCTGGCGAAGTCGGCACCCCGAGCGTCAGGGTGCCGGAGCCGGCCTTGACCAGCAGTGCATCGGAATGACCGTGATAACAGCCTTCGAACTTGACGATCTTGTCACGTCCGGTGAACCCGCGGGCCAGACGGATCGCGCTCATGGTTGCCTCGGTGCCGGAGCTCACCAGACGTACCATGTCCATCGATGGCACCATCGCGCACAGCGTGTTCGCCATGCGCGTCTCGATCTCCGTGGGCGCCCCATAGCCCAGACCCTGGGCGGCGGCCTCCTGCACGGCGCGGATGACCTGCGGATGGGCATGCCCGGCGATCATCGGTCCCCAGGAGGCAACGTAGTCGATGTAGCGCTTGCCATCGACGTCGACCAGGTAGGGGCCTGTGCCGCTGGCAAAGAACACCGGTTCGCCGCCGACGCCGCGGAAGGCGCGCACCGGCGAGTTCACGCCGCCCGGAATGCGTTCACAGGCGGCCAGGAAGTCGTCATGGGATCGGGTCATGATGTGGAGTCCTTCTTTCTGGTGTATCACCGGGCCAAGCTTACCTGCCGTCGCGGGCCGGGCAAACAGCAATTTTATCAGCAGGGTTTAAAGGTGAAAGGTGAAAAGTGCGGCATATGCCTGGGCGGCCGCTCTGATATCCGGCTGGCCGAACACACCGTGGATGACGGCCAGCAGGTCGGCGCCGGCGTGGATAAGCCCGGGTCCGTTTTCAGGCGTGATGCCGCCGATGGCGACGATGGGCAGGTTGATTTCCCTGCTTGCCTGCGCCAGCAGTTCCGGCAGTGCCTGTACGGCTTCCGGTTTGCTGTTCGAAGGGAAAAACCGCCCGAAGGCCACGTAGCTGGCGTCCATCCCGGCGGCGGCACGGGCGCGCTCCAGCTGGTTGTAGCAGGACACACCGATAATCGCCCGTGGCCCCAACCGCCGACGGGCGCGGCTGACGGGGACATCGTCCCGGCCGAGGTGTACCCCGGCGGCCCCGCATGTCGCCGCCAGTTCGATATCATCGTTGATGATCAGGGGGGTATTCCGCTCGCGGCACAGCGTCGCCAGTGCCTGTGCTTCACGGCCGCGTTCCTCCCGGGACAAGTGTTTGTTGCGGTACTGTATCAGCGCGGCACCTCCGTCGATGGCCAGCGCGACCTGTTCGATCAGCGTCCCCCGGGGTATCAAGCGACTGTCCGTGATGGCGTACAATCCGCAAGGCGGTACCGCGACGTCCATTCAGTCTTCGTCGTTACCGGACCAGAAGAATCGATGGGGCAGATGCTGGCCCAGCCCGGGACGATAACCGTGGCGCAGGGTGTTCCAGGTGTAGTCCTGGGCCTCGTGTACGGCGGTAAACGGTTCCAGTCCCTGCGCCAGTAGACCGGCGATGCTTGCCGCGAGCGTACAGCCGGAACCGTGGTAACTATGCGGCAGACGTTCCCAGGTAAAGGTCTCCAGGAGCCGCTGGCCGCTGTACAAGCGGTTGATCACCTGGGGTGTGTGTTCGTGACCGCCGGTCACCAGCACATAGTCGACGCCATGGTCGAGCAAGGCGAGTGCACAGGCATCGAGGGTATCCGCCTCGGGCGCCAGGGCGCGCGCCTCCGGGCCATTGGGGGTGAGAATGGTGGTGACCGGAAGCAGCAGCGCCTGCAGCACCTCGATCAGTTCCTGACCGCCCAGGTCCGTGCCATGCCCGGAAGCCAGCACCGGGTCGAGAACGACCGGTATCTCGGGGTAATCCATCAGGATGCTATGAATCGCCTCGGCATTCTCCACACTGCCCAGCATGCCGATCTTGAATACGGCAACCGGCATGTCTTCCAGTACCGCACGTGCCTGGGCGATGACCTGGGTTGCCTCCACGGCCGTGAATCCGGAGACATCCTGAGTGTCCTGGACCGTCAGGGCCGTGACCACCGTGGCCGCATGACAGCCCTGGCTGGCGAGGGCTTCGATGTCCGCCTGCAGGCCGGCTCCGCCGCTTGGATCATGACCGGCGAATGCCAGTACGACAGGGATATTGAGTGTGCCGGGGTTCATGTGAAGAATATTCAAGGAAGCTCTGATGTGTCGTCATCGCGAGGAACAAAGTGACGAAGCAATCTCCAGGCAGCTGATTCTAATCTATGAGATTGCCGCGCCGCGCTCGCAATGACGAATACATTTCCATTAATCATCACCCCCCTGGGGGGTTTGGCCCGGAAAGTGTGACGCCGTCCCCTGTCACCTGCCGGGGCATGCGCGGAATCATTCCGTCTGCGCACCGTGAAGCTCCGCGGGCTTGGCGCAACGCACCTGCCACAGGCGTGCGGGTGGGGAACAGTGGCTATTCTAGCACCGCGGCGGGTTGTTTTACGGCGCTATCGAAGGTATACAATGCCCGGCAAATCGAGCTACGCCATATCCAGATGAGGTTTTGCATGATGAGTGAATACAAGGAATATGTGTGTGTCGTATGCGGATTCGTTTACCGCGAGGCTGATGGTCTCCCGGACGAGGGTTTCCCGTCCGGGACCCGGTGGGAAGACATACCATCGAACTGGGTGTGCCCGGAGTGCGGCGCGGCCAAGGAAGACTTTGAAATGGTCGAAATCTGAAATCTGGCGGACGGCGGTTTTTTTACTAGACTCAGTGTTACTCTTTCCCGGCGCATGATCCAGTGGTGGCTGATTGCCTGACAGGCAGCTCGAGAGTTCACGCGACCGGAGGGTCAAGGCACGGCGTAGCCATCAATGTCATGACGCTGAGGGAATCGTTGCTCCAATCCTCCGGTTGCCGGGGTACCGGCGGCGGGACAACTTAGGGGGCAGGGGCCGGAACCCGGCCTGCAAATTAACGGGATTTATCGAGGCACACTGACCTTACCGGAATTCTCACGAACCTACCCTGATGTTGACCATTTCCGAAAAACTGACTGAAATGGCGGGCGCCGCGGAAGCCTACTGCGGGTTGATCGAAAACCATGAATATACCCAGGGGCGCTGGCTTTTCGATTTATGTCTGATCCTGCCCCGGCTGCATTCTGCGGTCATGGCGTTGAACGCCCATACTCATGAGGAACTGCTGGGTCCCGAAGTGGATCTGGATGAACGTTTTGATCTCTACACCCGGTTGCGGAAATCATTGGGCGAGCGCGACAGGTACTGGCTCGAGTTTGATGAATCACCCGACCGTGTGCACATGTCCGGCAGCCTGGCGGATGACCTGACCGATATCTTTTTCGATTTGCAGTACGGGCTCGACCTGCTGGAGGAAGCCTGGCCGCAACGCGCCACTCAGGTCTGGCAATCGACCTACCGCCGGCACTGGGGCCAGCACCTGGTGGATGCAGAGCGACATCTTTATGCGCTCAAGGTTCGTAATCTTATGAATCCGGGTTGATTTCCCCAGGTCGACAGGATTTTCACGGGTGTTATCCCGGGTCTCGCGATAAAGGTCGTGGATGGTCTGTACGCCGGGACCCACATGGGCGTAGGCTCGCGGCGCTGTTCCCCTGCGCGAGCTGTGTAGGGTGCGCCGTGCGCACCATGATGTGTCGGGCGAATTTCCCGGTGCGCACGGCGCACCCTACGATGTTCCTCGGCAGCGTTGGGCGGAGCGTAACGAACCCCAACCGCGAGGACGCAAGGCGTAACAGTGTGTGGGCTTAACCTTCGTTCAGCCATGTTGGACCTAAAAATAGCCCCGGAATTAGCGTATATTCTCCCTTACGATAGGTGCGAGAGGCGCATCGGCCAATGCGGGATGTGGAACGTATTATGAAGAAATTAGACAGCGAACAGGGATTTACGTTGATCGAAGTCATGGTGGTGGTGGTCATCCTCGGGATACTGGCCGCGATACTGGTGCCCAAGGTGATGGATCGTCCGGAACAGGCGCGCCTCACCAAGGCCCGCCAGGATATCCGGGCGCTGGAGGCCGCGCTCAACCTCTACAAGCTGGATAACTTCGTTTATCCAACCACAGACCAGGGCCTGGAAGCCCTGGTTGAGAAGCCGTCCTCACCCGAGCCGCCGAACTGGAAGGATGGTGGCTACGTGGATCGTCTGCCGCTGGATCCCTGGAAACAGCCCTACCAATACCTCAGCCCGGGTGCCCACGGGACGATCGATATCTATTCACTGGGGCCGGACCAGGCGCCCAGTGAAGATGATCTCGGCAACTGGGAACTCAAGTGACGCGATCGGGTCACTAGGGATCGGGTATCGGTCGAAGCCGTGCATCAGGCGGCATGCCCGACTTCCCGGTCGATGGCTGATCCGTACACGGCATGAAATTACCCAATAGTCTCTCCTGCAACGGATTCACCCTGCTGGAAATCATGGTGGTCCTGGTGCTTATCGGGATCATCTTCACCTTTGCCGTCCTGTCCGTCGGCAGGAATGATCTGGACGAGGCGATGAAACGCGAGACCCGTCGCCTGGCAACGCTGATCGATATGGCCAATGACGAGGCCGTGATACGCGGCGAGGAACTCGCCATCCATTTCACCGAGAATGGTTATACCTTTCTCGTCTTGCAGATCGAGGGCTGGGGAGAACTGCAGGACGATCAACTCCTCAAGCCCTATAAACTGCCCGAGGGAATCAGCGTGCGTATCGAGGTCGAAGGGGATCCGCCGAGCCTGGGTCAACAGGACAAAAAGGACAAAAAGGACAAAAAGGCCGATGACACCCGGACCCCGCAGGTTTACCTCCTTTCCAGCGGCGAGATGACACCGTTCTCGGCCACCTTCAGGGCGGAGCAGAGCCACGTCCGCTACCATCTGACGGCTACGATGCTGGGCAAACTGGACTGGGAAGCGGAGAAGACATTTTGAGGCGGCGGGTCAACGGTTTTACCCTGCTGGAAGTCCTGGTCGCCCTGACCGTTCTGGCCCTGACCATGGGAGCCGTGATCAAAGCCGTCGGGGGCTACACCGGCAATCAGGCGTATCTGCGTGACCGCACGCTGGCGACCTGGGTGGCCCGTAACGTGCTGGTCGATCAGCAAGTGAAGGATGCCTGGCCGAGCGTGGGCGAACTCAAGGGCACCACCGAGTCGGGTGGCCGGGAATGGCGCTGGCTTGCGACCGTGTCCCAGACCGACGAGGAAGACCTGCGTCGGCTGGACGTCGAGGTACGCCTGATCGATGCGAAGGACTCCGCGCCGATCGCCGTGCTGAGCGGTTTTCTCCGGCGGCCCGACCAATGAGGCTGAAATGCCGGGGTAGTAAACACGGGGGTTTCACCCTGCTGGAACTGTTGGTGGCGCTGGCTATCTTCAGCCTGATCGCGGTGATGGCATACGGGGGTCTGGAAACGGTGTTGAATCAACAGGCCCAGACCGAGGAAAACGCGGAGAGTCTGGCGGCGCTGCAGAAAACCTACCTGGTGATGCAGCGGGACATCGAACAGGCGGTGCCGCGCACGATCCGGGATGAGTTCGGCGACCCGCAGGCGCCTCTGATCGGTACGTCCCTGTTCCAGTTCACCCGGGGAGGCTGGAACAATCCCGCCAATCACCCGCGCAGCACCCTGCAGCGGGTCGGGTATTCGCTGGAAGACCGGCAGTTGTTCCGGTATAGCTGGCTGGTGCTGGACCGTGCGCAGGACAGCGCGCCTACGCGCCAGCCCTTGGCCGCGGATATCGAGAGCATGAAGGTCCGTTATCTCGATGAAACCGGCAACTGGCAGGAACAGTGGCCCCCTATCCAAACAGGCAACAATCCGGCCGCCACTCCGATGGATTTTCCCAGAGCCGTTGAAATGACGCTGGAGCATGCGCGTTTCGGCACCCTGACCTGGCTGTTCCAGATGCCGCGATGAGACGCCGCTACCGGAGACAGGCGCAGGGTCTGGAGGGCTCGCGGCAGCGCGGGGTTGCCCTGATCACGGTGCTGCTGGTGGTGAGCCTGGTCACGGTGATCGCGGTGGCCATGGCTACCCGCCAGCACATCGACGTACGGCGTACCGGGAATCTCCTGCACGGGGAGCAGTCCTATGCCTATGCCCTGGCCGCGGAAGCCTGGGCGCGGGTCATCCTGCGACGTGATGACACTCAAAGCGATCATGATTCGCTGGATGAGGACTGGGCGACGGCATTACCCCCCATCACCGTGGAAGGCGGGCAGGTCAGCGGCAAGATCGAGGATTTGCAGGGGCGCTTCAATATCAACAATCTGGCCATGCAGGACGGCAAGGTCAGCGAAGTGGACGTGGCCTATTTCCGGCGCCTGCTGGAGATCCTGAAACTGGAACCGTCCCTGACCGATGCCCTGCTCGACTGGATCGACGCGGATATCAATGTCCGGTTTCCGGATGGCGCCGAAGACGAGAATTATCTGCGCGGCACTATTCCGTACCGGACGGCCAACCGCCCCCTGATCAGTACCAGTGAGTTGCGTCTGATCACAGGATTCGATCAGAATGTCGTCCAGTTACTGGAGCCCTATGTGACCGCCCTGCCGCAGCGGACGCGCATCAACGTGAATACGGCATCGCCGGTCGTGTTGTTGGCCATGCACGAGGACTTGACCCCGAGCGATGTCGAGGCACTGATTGCCGGTCGCGGGAAAACCGGTTATCCGACGGTCCAGGCCTTTATGGGCCAGGATACGCTCGCCGGGCGCGAACTGGCCGCGCCGGTCGACGTCAAGAGTAACTACTTCCTGGTGCACACCGATGTCATCGTGGGCCAGGTGCAGACACACCTCGAGAGTCTTGTGGCGCGCGATAAAGGCAAGACCCGGGTTCTCTTCCGAACCAGGACTCCGGTGCGGCTCCAGCAGGCTCCGCAGGGCGAGACGGACGATTCGCGCGAATGATTGATCCGGAAGCGTTATTTGGTACGATGGGAGACCTTGTGATAAGGGGACACCGGTGATGCGTAATACCCTGCTGATACGGGTAGGCCAGGACGAGGACGGGAGCTGTGAATGGTTGCCCTTGGACGATGCCGGCCAGCCGGTCGGGCGGGTACGCAGCGGAGACCTGGCCGCCGCCGCCGCTGAAGCCAATGGCCTGCGTGTCGCCGTACTGGTTCCCGGAATTGATTGCCTGCTGACGCAGGCGACCATTCCGGGGCGCAACCGGCAGAAACTGCTTCGCGCCGTCCCCTATGCGCTCGAAGAGCAACTCATCGAGGACGTGGAGAACCTGCACTTTTCCCTCGGTCCCGCGTTGCCGGCGGGTGGATACCCGGTTGTCGTTATTACCACGCGGCGTATGGATGCCATCCTGGGCGCCTGCCGGAGCGCCGGCCTGGACGTGTATCAACTCATACCGGATCTCCTCGCCGTGCCTTGCACCGGCGACGCCGTCTGCGTGGTGATCGACGGTGACGTGGCGCTGGTACGCACCGGCCCCTATTCCGGCTTCGCCGTGGATACGGAAAACCTCGGCCTGTTGCTGGCCGGGTTGCCACAACCGGCGGAGGACTCGCCACGCAGACCTCTCTCCATCCAGCTGCCGGCCGGGTGTGTCCTGCCGGACCTCGGCGAGCCGGCGGCCGAGGCAGAGGTTACGCACTACGAAGGTCCCGTGCTCATGCAACTGGCGCAGGGCCTGGGCGGTGTGTTGATCGACCTGCTGCAGGGTCCCTACAGCCGCAACCAGGAGTGGGGCAAGCTTTGGCGGCCGTGGCGTGTTACCGCCGCGCTGCTGCTGGGAGGCATACTGCTCAGCAACATCGTCACGGGCGTCGACTATTTCCGCCTCAGCGGCGAGCAGGACGAGCTGAACGCCCGCATGCAGACCGTCTTCATGGAGTCCTTCCCCGGCACCAAGCGCGTTGTCGATCCACGGGTACAGATGCAGCAGCAACTCGAGCAGTTGCAGCGCCTGGCGGGGAGCGGCGCGCAGTTCCTGACCCTGCTGGCGCGCTCGGCGGATGTGCTGCGCACGGCGAAGGACATCGAAATTGCGGGTGCCAGTTACCGCGCCGGACGGCTTGATGTGGATCTGACGGCCGCCAATCTGCAGGTTCTGGATCAACTGAAGCAGTCCTTGTCCGCGCGTGGCCTGGCGGTCGAGATCCAGTCCGCCGCGGCGGATGCCGGGCAGCGCGTGAAAAGCCGTCTGCGGATTCAGGAGAGTGAGGCATGAAGGAGTGGCTGGCTGGTCTTGACCCGCAGGAACGCCTGATGGTCTACGGTGCCGCCGCCGTACTCGCGGTGATACTGCTGTATGTCGTGCTGGTGCATCCGTTTCATAGCAGCTATGACAAGCTCCAGGATGGCGTGGAAGAACGGCGCGCAACCCTGCAGTGGATGCAGGAAAGCGCTCTCAAGGTCAGGCAGCTGCAAGGGGCCAATCCGGCCGCCGGCAAGGGCATGGAGGGGCGTTCACTGCTTTCTGTCACCGATGACGCGGCGCGCGCGGCCGGTCTGGGCGCCGCGCTGAAACGGGTGGAACCGGATGGCAGTACCGGCGTGCGTGTCTGGCTGGAGGATGCGTCCTTCGATTCCGTCGTCGGCTGGCTGGGCGTGATGGCGTCACGCTACGGCGTCGACGTGGACACCGCCTCCATGGAGCGTGCCGCGACAACCGGGCGTATCAATGCGCGACTGAGTCTGCAGGCCTCACCGCCTTGAAGGCATACTGGCGTCTTCCGCTTGCAGGGGCCGCTGCCTACCTTTTGATCCTCCTGATTACCGTACCGGCAGACTACGCGGGCAAATTGCTGGAGCGGAAAGCCATCGGCCTGGAGCTGCAGTCCGTGAACGGCACCCTGTTTTCCGGCAAGGCGGATCGCGTGGTGATACGGGGGCTGGGGTTGGGTCCCGTCAGCTGGTCCCTGCGGCTGTTACCGCTGCTGCTGGCACGGCTGGAATACCGGTTTATCCTGAAAGACCCGGCTTTCCAGGGTGAGGGTGTTGTCGGCATGGGGCTGGGCGGGCAGGCTTACCTCCACGACCTGCAGGCGGAGTTGCAACCCGATCCGCTGGTCAATCATTTCTCACCTCTCCCGGTGCAGACCTCCGGGGACGTGAGGCTGCTGATTGAGTCGATGGATCTCGGTGATGGCTTTCCCCGGGAACTCTCGGGCCGTTTAGACTGGACCGATGCGCAACTCGTCGAACCGGTGGCGTTGTCGCTGGGTCATGTCGAGGCGACATTGCACGGCGAAGCAGGTACCCTTGTCGGCCGTGTGCGCGGCTCCGGTGAGACCGCTGTGTCGGGTGATTTCTCCTTGACACGGGAAGGCGATTACAAGCTGAACCTGCTGCTGAAGCCAGGAGCCTCGGTATCGACGGATATCGTGGATGGTCTGAAAACTTTCGGACAAACCCGTCCGGGCGGCGCCTACCTGATCACCGACTCCGGCCACTTGTAATGCCTGCAACGCGGCGCATGGCATGACAGATTCCCGTGGTGCCTGTCACAGGCGGGCGCCTCGAATAATTGAGATTTTTGTAGTAGCGATCATGCTTGTGCCCGGCGATTAATCGGGTACTCGCGCACACGGTGTTCCCACGAGGGCGCCATTTTGAATTTTCCTGCGGCCATTTAGAATAATCGCAAT
>JAHKKL010000043.1 GCA_020027635.1 Gammaproteobacteria bacterium | reverse complement strand
CTGGTTGCGGATGCTCTCAGGCGAGTCTGGCCGCATTACCGTAGTCGGCGACGATGACCAGTCCATCTACGGCTGGCGCGGCGCGCGGGTGGAAAACATACAGCGTTTCGAAAAGGATTTTCCCGGCACGCGCATCTACCGGCTCGAGCAGAATTACCGCTCAACGGGCACCATTCTCAAGGCGGCCAACGCGGTGATCGCCAATAACGCAGCGCGCCTGGGCAAACAGCTCTGGACGCAGGGCCATGAGGGTGAACCGATCGAGCTGTATGTGGCTTACAACGATCTCGATGAGGCACGCTATGTGGTCGAGCGCATCCAGTCCTGGGTGAACGAGGGACACCGGCGCGACGATATCGCCGTGCTCTACCGCTCCAATGCCCAGTCGCGCCTGTTCGAGGAACGTCTCATCCAGTGCGGTATACCTTACCGGGTGTACGGCGGCCTGCGTTTCTTCGAGCGCGCCGAGATCAAGGATGCCTTGGCCTACCTGCGCCTGGCGAGGAATCGCGACGACGATGCCTCGTTCGAGCGCGTGGTAAACCATCCGCCGCGAGGCATCGGCGAGCGTACCCTGGCGGTCGTCCGCCAGCATGCCCGTGATAACCGCTACTCCCTGTGGGAGGCGGCGCGGATGGTGGCCGCCGGGCCGCTGGTACCGGCGCGTGCCGGCAATGCCTTGCAGGGATTTCTCACGTTGATCGAGGCGCTCGCGGAATCAGCGGGGGCGCTGCCGCTTGGTGAGCAGGTGGAGCACATTCTGCAGCCCAGCGGGTTGCTGGAACATTTTGCGAAAGAAAAGGGTGAAATCGGACAGGCCCGCATCGAGAACCTGCGCGAGCTGGTTAATGCGGCGCGTGAATATGAGGTGGATGGCGAGAGCGACCTGGATCCCTTGTCGGATTTCCTCGCACACGCCGCGCTGGAGGCCGGCGAGGGTCAGGCCGACGCCTGGGAGGATTGCGTGCAACTTATGACATTGCATTCCGCCAAGGGGCTGGAGTTCCCGCTGATCTTTCTGTGTGGCATGGAGGAGGGACTGTTTCCGAACCAACGCTCCGTCGATGAGCCGGGTCGTCTGGAAGAGGAGCGGCGCCTCTGCTATGTCGGTATTACCCGTGCTCGCAGGCAGGTGATACTGACCTGCGCCGAACGCCGCCGCCTCTATGGCTCCGAGACCTGCACCATGCCGTCACGCTTCATTCGGGAAATTCCCGCTTCCTTGCTGGTGGAGATACGGCCCCGGGTGAGCATTAGCCAGCCTGTCCGGAGCGCCGTCGCCGGGGGCGGAATACGTACCGATGTGGCGCCGTCGGCGTTGAAGCTGGGCCAGCAGGTGCGCCACCGGAAATTCGGCGAGGGCGTGATCCTCAATTACGAGGGTCAGGGCGGCAGCGCCCGCGTACAGGTGAACTTCGCGCATGCCGGCACCAAGTGGCTGGTGGTCTCCTACGCCAACCTGGAAAGTGTTGGCGCCTGAGCCGGCCACGCAGCGCAACAATTCGTGACGCACGTCAAGCGACCTGATACACGTATCGGCCTCGCCCTGGGCAGCGGGTCAGCGCGCGGCTGGTCACATATCGGCATCCTGCGCGCCTTGGCTGAAATCGGCATCGAACCGGATCTGGTGTGCGGCTGCTCGGTCGGCGCCATCGTCGGCGCCTCCTATGCTGCCGGGAACCTGGACAGGCTGGAGCGATGGGTGACTTCGCTGACACGTACCGAAGTCGCCCGTTTCCTCGATCTGAACCTGTCTCTGAGCGGCTTTGTCGATGCCCCGCGCCTGCGATCCTTCTTCGGTGAATATGTGTGCGCCGAAGATGTCCGCATTGAAGAGCTCGGGAGGACACTCGCGACGGTATCGACCGACCTGGAAACCGGGAGGGAGATCTGGTTTACCGAGGGTTCGGTACTCGATGCCGTGTGGGCATCAATTTCACTCCCCGGGCTGTTTCCACCGATTCGCAACCAGGGGAAATGGCTGGTGGACGGTGGGTTGGTCAATCCGGTGCCGGTGTCGGTCTGCCGGGCGCTGGGTGCGGATATCGTGATTGCGGTCAACCTGAACGGTGCGATCGTCGGCAA
The DNA here is from genome assembly GCA_020027635.1 of Gammaproteobacteria bacterium. Lineage (GTDB taxonomy): Bacteria > Pseudomonadota > Gammaproteobacteria > UBA9214 > UBA9214 > CAVQCA01. The sequence goes on along the minus strand of JAHKKL010000043.1, from coordinate 7,735 downwards.
GCATTTTATACATCGGATCAAGGGCGAGGCGGAGGAAGCTCCGGCTGATGGCCTGTTCTCGACGGTCAGGAAGACCGTGAGAAGCTACTCCGCCTCGCTCTTCGGCAGCAACGGGACGGATGATGCGGCACCCGGCCTGTTTGACGCCATCAGCGGCTCCATCAATATCGTGCAGGACCGCATCACTCGCAGCCGAATGGCGGGGGACCCGCCGGATATCATGCTTGCGCCGAGGTTGTCGCATATCGGCCTGATGGAGTTTTACCGCGCGCGGGAATCCATTCAGGAAGGCAGGGAATGCGTGCGGAGAATGCTCCCGGAAATCCGTCATCTGGTAAAACCGGCGTGACCGTGCCGGGGGCGCGCGCCGCCCGGGTCAACCGTGGTGCGCGGCTGTGCCCAGCGCCGCCGGTGCGGGCTGTACGAGTACCGGCAGGACCTCGCGGGGGCGGCCGATATGATTTCCCTGGGCGCAGTCGACACCCATCTGTTTGAGTATCTGCAGGGTTCTCTCGTTCTCAACGCATTCCGCGATGGTCACCTTGCCCAGAGCATGGGCGACCTGGTTCATGGATTCCACCATGGCCTGGTCCACGGAACTATGCGCCATGCCCTTCACGAAACCGCCGTCGATCTTGAGCTTGTCGACTGGCAGATGCTTGAGATAGGCGAAGGAAGAGAATCCCGACCCGAAGTCATCCAGTGCGAACTGGCAGCCGATATCCTTCAGGGAGGTGATGAAGGCTTCCGCGGCGACCAGATTCTCGATGGCCGCGGTTTCGGTGATCTCGAAGGTGACCCAGGTCGGATCGAGTCCGGTACTGGAGAGCATTTCCTGGATCAACGGCAGCAACGTGATGTCTTCAAAGGCCTTGCCCGAGAGATTGATCGAAAAGCTGGTTTTGTGGCCCATCTCATGAAGATGGCTGAGCTTGCTGATGGCGCGCCGGACGATCCAACGGTCCACGCTGTGGATCAGGCCGAAACGTTCCGCGGCCGGCATGAAGCCGCCGGGCAGGATAATCTGGCCGTCATCGCAGATCATGCGTACCAGCACTTCGTAGTCTTTCACCCGGCCGGTTTGCGTTGACACGATGGGCTGATACACCAACTGGAAGCGGTCATGCTCGAGCATTTCCCGCACGCGCGCGGCCCAGCCCATGTCGGCCGCCATGCCGGCCTTGTCACTGTCGGCCGGGTTGTAAAGGTTGGCACGGTTGCGGCCCTGCTGCTTGGCGATATTGCAGGCGAGATCCGCATGCGAGAGCACCTCCTCGGCCGATTTGACCTGGTGGTCGATCATCGCCACGCCGATGCTGCTGGTGATGTTGTAGGGCCTGCCGGCCTCGGTGAACTTGAAGTCGTCGCACAGCGCGCGGAAGTTTTCCGCCGCGCTCAGCACGTCGCGCTTGTCGATGTTGTAGAGCAACAGGGTGAATTCATCGCCGCCAAAGCGCGCCAGCAGATCGCCGTCCCGGACGTGCGAGGAGAGCAGTGAAGCCACGTCGACCAGCAGGCGATCACCGGTGGCATGACCTAGCGTGTCGTTGATGTACTTGAACTGGTCGAGATCGAAATAGAACAGCGCACAGTCCGACTCGTTGCGCGCCACGCGCGCCACGGTGCGTTCCAGTTCCTGCTGGAAATAATTCCGGTTGAACAGCCCGGTCAGCGAGTCATGCTCGGCATGGTAGGAGAGCTGGTGCTGGAAGGCCTTCTGCTCCGTGATGTCACGAGCCGTGCCGCTGATCTGGATGACCCTGCCGTCGGCATCCTTGTGGCTCTTGGCGCTGAAGCTGAGGAAGTGGGGTTTGCCTTCGACATCCAGGTGCACGGTTTCGAACTTGACGCGATCCCTGCCCCGCCGCAGTTCGTCGATGGCCTCCTGGTCGACGGGGGGATGATCGGGCGACCTGAATTCGTGGAACGGGCGCTGCAGCATGTCTTCAGGCTCATAACCGTAGATGCTCAGGCAGGCGCGATTGATGTAGGTCAGCGCGCCCGCAGCATCCATTGTCCAGACCAGGTCATGCGCGGTTTCGACCAGATCCCGGTAGCGGTTCTCGGCATCGCGCAGTTGCGCTTCCGTGGCCTTGCGCCGCGTGATGTCGGCGACCAGGCAGGTATACATGCACTGCCCGTTGATGCACATGGCGCTGACTCGCGCTGACATCTGCATGGCGGCGCCGTTGCGGTGATAGCCCTGGACCTCGCACTCCTCGTCTATCGAGTGCAGCCTGTTCTCGTCGTCGATCAGCTCCGGCAGCAACCATTTGAACGGCCGCTGGCATATTTCCGTTGCCAGGTAGCCGAAGAGTTTTTCCGCCGCGGGATTGAAGGTTTCAACCAGGCCCTTGTTGTTTACCACGATGATCCCCTCGGCGGCCGTCTCCACCACGGCGCGCATGTGGGTTTCCTGTTCACCGAGGCGGCGGAACAGCTTGCCGAGGGTCTGGGTTATGAAGCCGATTTCGTCCGTCGACTGGGGACTCAGGCGCGCCAGGTCGGCGTGCATCGATGCGCCGCTTCGCAGGAAGATATCCTGAACCGGCGCCAGCGCCCGGGTAACGCTGCGTATGGAAAACAGAGTGACCATGCCGGTAATCACGACCAGGGTCAGCCAGATGGCCAGGTCCCCGTACCTGAGGGCGCCGCTCTGCTGCCAGTGATAGTTGATCAGCACCGAATAGGACAGCAATGGCACAATCCCACCGAGCAACATGATCTTTGACTTGAGGCTGACCTGGATTTTTTGCAGGCTGAGGTGCCCGGCCAGCTTCCCCAGCAGATCCAGGGCCAACTGATAGGTGGGCAGTCCGACCAGCAGCGTAACCGAAAGCTGCAGCAGCAACAGCTGCAGGAAATGACCCGGAGCGGAGGCTATCGGTTTCTCCGCGGCGATGAAAAGCAGCGCCGGCATCGCCAGGGCATAGAGCAGGAAGAAGGCCCAGTAATCACGGCTGAAACCCGCCAGGCGCCGCTGCTGGCGTGCCGTGAGGCAGGCCCCTGGCCGGTGCCGGGACCAGTCATTCAACGGACTGAAATAATGATAAAAATAGGTGGATGCCCAGAGCACGGTAGTGGCCATGAAAACCGCGAGGATAGCCTGGGTGCGCGAACTGTGCAGTTCAGGCGCACTGATAAGCCCGAACAGCAGGGCACTGGCAAGATCCGCGAGCGGGGCGAGCAGGAGACCAGTAATGATGAGGGCAGTGAACCGGGCGCGAATGCTTTTAAGCTCACTCAACATGATCCTGTCCTCGACCTCCCCACACGTCGGCATCGAAATCGTGCCGGTTGGCCCCGTGGGCGCTGAAAATTATTTATTTATAATTTAGTATGCTAGCTTTGATACTGTATGCGTTCGCTGAATACTATTGCATAACTACTCGTTATTACAAGACTACCGATCGTATTTATTTGTGGTGTTTGCGCGACATTCATATCGCGGAATCACGCTCTGGTGAGATTATGGAATTCTGTTGATATCCACACGGTATTGCCCCACGGGGGCAATAGGCCAAGACCTATGGAACGTGCGCGGCAGTCGTGTTGATGCTGATTACCGGAAGGCGTAACCAAGGCTGATTAAGTGCATCTTCAGCCCGTCGTTGGGCTGTTTGATGCCACCATTGGTGAGGTACTGGTAATGGTAGGTCAGTTCATAGCTGCCTTTATCGCCAAAACCAAGGCCCACGCCGATTTGCGGGCCGAACTGGAGTTTCGTGGCCAGATCCCGATTGCCGATTTCCGTGTCGCTGAGCAGATGTCCGCCGAGGCCGATTTGAGAAAACGGTGTAACCCCGCTGGATAATTGTGCATCGCGTTGAAGACGCAGGAACGGCGTAATGCTAAGGTCGTACAGGCTGCTGTCTTGATTGATATCCGATTTCAGGTAGGCGAACGACGCATCCCAGTAGCCGCCGACGAACCAAGCGCCGTCGTTGAACCAGGTCCGGTTCCACTTGTTCTGCACGCCAAACTGAATGGCGTTGGTCTTGTTGGTATCGTTGTCCTTGCCCAGCGACACGGATACCGAGTCGATCCAGCGGTTCTCAGCCCCCTGGCCTGGCGTGAGGTATGCCAGCAGTAGGATCGGGACAAGCAGGATACGTGCGTATGTTGTCATTACGTGCCTCGTTTGCATTACAGCCCCAGCATACACCGCAGGCGACTATTGTATAGCGATGCCGTAGGGCTGTCAGTGACCGTCCGGCCACGCGCTGTGGCAACCAAGCGGCAATAGGCAGGAAGATTCGGAAGAATCTCCGGTACTACCAGCGGTAGATTATCCAGTGCGGCAGCATAAGATTCGGTTCCAGATTGCTGTAGCGCGATTCAAGCGAGCCATCACCATCCTGGTCAACCAGGTAGTAGGGATAACCGATGCGTGGCACGATCTTAACCATGTAAAGCTGGTTGTTGATCCGGTATTCATAGATGATGTCCTCGCCGCGCTTGGTTATTTTCACCTCGGGCTGGAGTTCTTCTTCCTCGCTGTTGCCCGAGGGGGGTGGGGGCGGAGCATCGGGCTGGGGCATTGGCGGGGGTGGCGGTGCATCGGGGACCGGCATGGGTGGGTATTCTGCACGTACCGCCAGGCAGGGCAGCATCAACAATGTCAACAACGCAAATCTGGTCATGATTTTCATTCCGGTTGTCCATGCGGCGTTCCAGTCCGGCATGGCTCCACGATCCTGTCCCAAAAAAATCGCCAGCAATTCGTTCAAGATAGACGAGGATAGCATTCACAGAGCTTCATAAATATCCGGCACAGGGAGTCCCCCGGGAATTTTTTCACGCATGCCTGCATCACCCCGGATATTCTGCCGGGAATCCGGCCAGGATGTCCCCGTGACAGCGCCTCTTTCACGACCCCATGCCATGCTGCCTATGGGTCGTCGCGTCAGGGTTCCAGATGAAATTTCCTTAATGCACTGATTATTTTCCTAAAAAAGGAGGTGAGCGTTATTGATGGTACCATGTTCGTGCATCCTGAAACGGTTACCGGCGAAATGCCTGGCAGACCTGACGAGCCTTTGCCGATGAACGATACGACAGCCGTACCCTTTATTCTGGTCGATGGATCATCCTACCTGTACCGGGCCTTTCATGCCCTGCCGCCGTTGACCACATCACGCGGTGAACCGACCGGCGCGGTCTATGGCGTCATCAATATGCTGCGCAGCCTGATGACGGAATACCGGCCACGCTACCTCGCGGTGGTTTTCGATGCCCGTGGCAAGACCTTTAGGGACGATCTGTTCGCCGAGTACAAGGCCAATCGTCCGCCGATGCCGGATGAGCTGGCCGTGCAGATCGAACCGCTGCATGCCTTGGTACAGGCGCTTGGCCTGCCGCTGTTACAAGTACCGGGCGTGGAAGCGGATGATGTCATCGGCACGCTGGCCCGGCGGGCTGCCGCCGAGGGTATCGACACGCTGATTTCGACCGGAGACAAGGACATGGCGCAGCTGGTGGGCACGCACGTCACCCTGGTCAACACCATGTCGCACAGCGTACTCGACCGCGATGGGGTCATTGAGAAGTTCGGTGTGCCCCCGGAGCGCATCGTGGATTTGCTGGCGCTCATGGGGGACAGTTCCGACAACATACCGGGCATACCCAAAGTCGGGCCGAAGACCGCCGCCAAGTGGCTGAATGAGTACGGTTCCCTGGACGACCTGCTTGCACGGGCCGACGAAATCAAGGGCAAGGTAGGCGAGAGCCTGCGCGCCAGCCTCGATACCCTGGCCCTGTCCCGCCAGCTAGCGACCATCCACTGCGATGTCGAGCTGGACGTCGGACCGCGGGATCTGCGGCCGGGTGAGGCGGATATCGGGCAGCTGCGGAACTGGTATACACGGCTGGAGTTCTCGCGCTGGCTGGGTGAACTGGATGCTCACCGCCCGAACGAGCCTGTCCGGGCGCATACCGCGCGCACGGCACAGGCGGATTACGCTACGGTAGTTACGCAAGCGCAGCTCGAATCGTGGCTGTCGCGGCTGCAGGCGGCGGAGCTTTTCGCATTCGATACCGAAACCACCAGCCTCAACTACATGGCCGCCCGCATCGTCGGCGTGTCGTTCGCGGTCAAGGCGGGCGAGGCCGCCTATGTGCCGCTGGCGCACGATTATCCCGGCGCACCCGCACAACTGGATCGCGATACGGTGCTCTCACAACTGCGCCCGCTGCTGGAAGACCCGAGTCGCTACAAGGTCGGGCATCACATCAAGTATGACCGCAATGTTCTGGCCAACCACGGCATCACCCTGGACGGCATCCGTTTCGACACCATGCTGGAGTCCTACGTGCTCGACAGCACGGCCACCCGTCATGACATGGATTCGGTGGCGCTGAAATACCTCGGTCACACCAACATCAGCTATGAGGATGTGGCCGGCAAGGGGGCAAACCAGCTGAATTTCAACCAGGTGCCGCTCGAGCAGGCCGCACCGTATGCCGCCGAGGACGCGGACGTTACCCTGCGACTGCACGAAACCATGTGGCCGATACTCGCGGAGTCGCCGGCGCTCGAGAAAATCTATCGCGAGATCGAGTTGCCGCTGGTGACAGTGCTCTCCGACATGGAGCAGGCCGGGGTGGCCATCGACACCGCCATGCTGGCCCGGCAAAGCACGGAGCTGGCGCGGCGCATCGTCGCCATCGAACAGGAGGCGCACCGAGAAGCCGGGCAGCCGTTCAACCTGGGTTCGCCCAAGCAGATTCAGGAGATCCTTTACGACAAACTGTGCCTGCCGGTGCTTGCCAGGACACCGAAAGGCGCACCCTCGACGGCGGAGGCGGTGCTGCAGGATCTGGCGCTCGATTACTCGCTGCCGCGCCTGATCCTGGAGCACCGCTCCCTCAGCAAGCTGAAATCGACCTATACGGACCGACTGCCGGAACAGATCGACCCCCGCACCGGACGCGTCCACACCTCCTACCATCAGGCGGTTGCCACCACCGGGCGGTTGTCATCGTCCGATCCCAACTTGCAGAACATCCCAGTACGCACCGAGGAGGGGCGGCGGATCCGCCAGGCCTTCATCGCCCGGCCGGGTTATGCCTTGCTCGCGGCCGATTATTCACAGATCGAATTGCGCATCATGGCCCACCTGTCCGCGGATGAGGGTCTGTTGCGCGCCTTCGCGGCCGGCGCCGACATTCATCGCGCCACCGCAGCCGAGGTTTTCGGCGTGGCACCGGAGGCCGTTACCTCCGATCAGCGACGCTCCGCCAAGGCCATCAACTTCGGCCTGATCTATGGCATGTCCTCCTTCGGTCTGGCGCGACAGTTGGGTATCGCACGGGGCGCGGCCCAGGAATACATCGATCTGTATTTCACCCGCTACCCGGGTGTCATGGCCTATATGGAGGCGACCCGCCGTCAGGCGCGCGAGCAGGGGTATGTCGAAACGGTTTTCGGACGGCGCCTGTATCTTCCCGATATCAAGGCCAGTAACGCGCAACGCCGAGCGGCGGCGGAGCGCACCGCGATCAATGCGCCTATGCAGGGAACGGCGGCGGACATCATCAAGCGTGCCATGATCCGACTGCATGAATGGATCAAGAGCTATCACGATCTGGCCATTACCATGATTATGCAGGTTCATGATGAACTGGTCTTCGAAGTGGCGGAGTCACAGGTCGAGGAAGCAGGAGCGCGGGTCAGGGTTTCCATGGTCGAGGCGGCTGATCTTAGGGTGCCACTGGTGGTGGATATCGGGGCGGG
>JAHKKL010000303.1 GCA_020027635.1 Gammaproteobacteria bacterium | reverse complement strand
GCCCTCATGACGGCCTCGTAACCGGCGAAGGCGCAAACGAGCATCAGCAGGGTCGACTCCGGCAGATGAAAGTTCGTCAGCAGCGCGTCCACGCTCCTGAAACGGTAACCCGGTGTTATAAAGAGGTTGGTGTCACTGCTATAGGGTGAGATATCGCCATCCCGGGATGCCGATTCGAGAGCACGCACGGCCGTTGTCCCTACCGCCACGACCCGTCCGCCGCGCTGGCGGGTCTCGGCGATTTTTCCGCAGGCGGTCGAATCGACCTCGCAGTATTCATGATGCATGACATGCTCGCTGATGTCCTCGACACGGACCGGTTGAAAGGTGCCGGCACCGACATGCAGGGTCACGAAGGCGTGGTCGATCCCGCGTGCTTCCAGACTCCGCATGATGTCATCATCAAAGTGCAGACCGGCCGTCGGAGCGGCGACCGCCCCCGGAACACGCGCATAGATGGTCTGGTAACGCTCCCTGTCAGCCGGTTCATCCATCCTTTTTATATAGGGCGGCAACGGCATGTGCCCCGACTGCTCCAACAGATCCTGCACGCTGGAAACACCGGAAAATTCCACGACGAACAGGTCTTCAGCGCGGCCGGTGACCTGCGCACGAAAGCCTCCCTCGAGCGACAGGACGGTGCCGGTGCGGAGCGGCTTGGCGGCACGCAGGTGTACCAGGGCGCTATGCGGACCGGTAATGCGCTCCACCAGCATCTCCACCCTGCCGCCGGTCGGCTTGCTGCCGTACAGGCGCGCCGGAATCACCCGGGTGTCGTTGTACACCAGCAGGTCGCCCGGTGCGAGCAGTCCGGGAAGATCGGTAAACCGCCGGTCATGCAGGGAGGCGTTGCCGGGGTCGAGACACAGCAGACGACTGGCACTGCGGGTCGGACTGGGGCGCGTGGCGATGAGTTGCCCGGGCAAATCATAGTGAAAATCGCTGCGCAGCATGGCCCGTGATGGTACCACACGGGTCTAACAGACGGCTTGCCCGCTTGCGGGGATTGCTTATACTAGCGTCCTCATGCCGGGATGGCGGAACTGGTAGACGCGCCAGACTCAAAATCTGGTGAGGGTAACCTCGTGCGAGTTCGATTCTCGCTCTCGGCACCACGAACAGGTCTGGATGGAATAATTTCTTGATAAGCAGTCTGCAAACAATAATGACAACTACCATCATGCCGCCGGCTGTTATACACGGTACGTCTTTCCGCCCGTCCTCCGGCACGATTTACTAGCAAGGATCAACCATGTCTGGAACACGCTTCACGCTGGAAGTTCAGCCCCGCATCCCGAAACAGCTGAAACGCTTGGAAGAACTTGCCAATAATCTGCTGTACAGCTGGGACCGGCAGGTGCGCAGGCTGTTCACGCGGCTCGATCAGGATCTCTGGGGTTCCTGCGGCCATAACCCCAAGACGTTCCTGCGTCGGGTCTCCCAGCAACGCCTGGAGGAAGCCGCGGATGACCGGGTATTCATAGAGGATTTCAACCGCGTCCTTTCCGCCTACGACAACTACCTGGGCCAGGGAACCCATCCCCTCATCCAGGGCTACCTCGATGCCGAGCAGGACCTGATCGCCTATTTCTGTGCCGAATTCGGCTTTCACGAAAGCCTGCCCATCTATTCCGGCGGCCTCGGCATCCTGGCGGGCGATTACTGCAAGGCCGCCAGCGATCTTGGCATTCCGTTTGTTGCGGTCGGGATACTTTACCGGCAGGGCTACTTCACCCAGACCATCGATGCACACGGCAACCAGCTCGCCCATTATCAGCCCACCGATTTCAATGCACTTCCGCTTACCCAGGTCCGGGATGAAAACGGCATGCCACTGCGCGTCGCCGTCTATCTGAACGGGCGCAAGGTGCAGCTGAACATCTGGCAGGCAAAAGCCGGCCATATCACCCTGTACCTGCTCGACAGCGACCTGGAGGAAAACCACGAGCACGACCGCATCATCACCTACCAGCTCTACGGCGGCGACAAGAACACGCGCATACAGCAGGAGATCATCCTGGGCATCGGTGGCGTACGGGCGTTGCGGGCGATCGGCGTACAACCGACGGTGTGGCACATCAACGAGGGGCACTCCGCCTTCCAGATACTCGAACGCTGCCGCGAGTGCGTTCAGCAGGGCCATGATTTCTCCACCGCCCTCGAGGTCGTTGCGGCAGGTACGGTATTCACCACGCACACACCCGTCGCCGCGGGTCACGACATCTTCGATCACGGCCTGGTAAGCCATTATTTCAAGGATTACATACAGGAACTGGGGGTCGAGATGTACCGCCTGCTGGAGCTGGGCGCCACACCCGGCAACCCGGGCAGCTTCAACCAGACCGCCTTCGCGCTGCGCGGTTCCAGATACCATAACGGGGTAAGCCGCGTCCACGGTGGCGTCGCCTCCGAGATGGAAGGCTACATCTGGCCGCAGGTACCGCATGCGGAAAATCCGATCGGCTACGTCACCAATGGCGTTCATCTGCCCACGTTTCTGGCACACGAATGGTCCAACCTCTACGACATGCGCTTCGGACGTGCCTGGCGTGATGAACTTCTCAACAGCGAGTACTGGGATCTGGTCGATGAAATTACCGACCACAGCTACTGGAGTCTGCGCCAGTCCCTGAAAACCGATCTGCACGAGAACATACTGCGGCGCGCCCTGCTGCAATTCAGGCGCAATGGCTGCAGTGAGGCGCTGATGGAACGCCTGACTCGCTATCTCCTCCCTGGAGAATCCGATATCCTGACGATCGGATTCGCAAGGCGCTTCGCCACCTACAAGCGCGCGACCCTGCTGTTTTCTGACCCCCCTCGCCTGAAGCGCCTGCTCAACAACGCGGAACAGCCGGTACTGCTGCTGTTTGCGGGCAAGGCGCACCCGCATGATGTGCCCGGCCAGGAACTGATACGCAAGATACACGAATTTTCACTTGACCCCGATTTCATCGGCAGGATCATCCTGCTGGAAGGCTACGACATGGCGCTGGCGCGTAAATTCGTCACGGGGGTCGACGTCTGGCTGAACACACCGGAGTACCCCCTGGAGGCCAGCGGCACTTCCGGACAGAAGGCGGCAATGAACGGCGTGATCAACCTGAGCGTGCTGGATGGCTGGTGGGCCGAGGGCTACAACGGTGAAAATGGCTGGGCCATCACGCCGCACGCGCCCAATTTCGAGGCCATCTATCGCAACCATGAGGAGGCCAGCGACCTGCTCGACCTGCTCGAAAAACAGGTCATCCCGATGTACTACGACCGCAACACCCAGGGATATTCGGAAAACTGGGTCAAGATGTCCAAGGCATCGATGAAATCCTGCATACCCAGGTTCAACGCACAGCGCATGGTTCGCGACTATATACACAAATACTACGCGCCTGCCAGCCGTCAAAGCAGGCTGTACTGCGCCGACAATTACAAGGGGGCGAGCGAACTCGCGCTATGGAAAGCGCGTGTCAACCGCTCATGGTCCGTGGTCTCCCTGCGTCGTAT
>JAHKKL010000302.1 GCA_020027635.1 Gammaproteobacteria bacterium | reverse complement strand
CGTTTGACGGTGACGGTGACCGCTTGGGCGTTATCACGACGGAAGGCCACATCGTCTGGCCGGATCGTGTGCTGATGCTGTTCGCCGCGGATGTCCTCGATCGCAACCCCGGCGGCCAGATCATCTACGACGTCAAGTGCTCGCGTTTCCTTGACACCATCATACGCAACCATGGCGGGGAACCGCTGATGTGGAAGACGGGTCACTCGTTCATCAAGACGAAGATGAAGCAGACCGGCGCGCTGCTCGCCGGTGAAATGAGTGGCCACATCTTTTTCAAGGAACGCTGGTACGGTTTCGATGATGGCCTGTATGCTGCGGCCCGCCTGCTGGAAGTGCTCAGCAAGGATGACCGCCCCGCCACCCGGATATTCAACAGCCTGCCGGACAGCGTCAATACACCCGAGATCAATGTCGGCATGCAGGAGGGGGAGCCGTCGCGGTTCATAGACCGCTTGCTGGCCAGCGCCCATCTCGAGGGTGCCAGGGTCTCTACCATCGATGGCCTGCGGGCCGATTTCGATGATGGCTGGGGCCTGGTGCGCGCCTCCAACACCACGCCGGTACTGGTATTGCGTTTCGAGGCCGATAATGACGCCGCCCTGGTGCGCATCATGGCGGAGTTCCGGCGCGTGATGCTGCAGGTGGAACCCACCCTGTCACTGCCTTTCTGAGGACGGTGCTGTAACTTCCATTGCCGGCCGCGTAATATCACCCGGTCTGCATTTTCCGCACGCGATCCCCCGACAACCATGACGCTGACAACCGACTCCGCCCGCAACGTCGCCCATGTCCTTACCGAGGCGCTGCCCTATATACGCCGTTTTCGCGGCAAGACCATCGTCATCAAGTACGGCGGCAATGCCATGGTGGACGAGACCCTCAAGAGCGGGTTCGCGCGCGATATCGTGCTGATGAAACTGGTCGGCATCAATCCGGTGGTGGTGCATGGCGGTGGCCCGCAAATCGGCCGGCTGCTGCAGAGGATCGGCAAGCAGAGCGAGTTTGTCGAAGGCATGCGGGTCACCGACAGCGAAACCATGGACGTCGTCGAAATGGTGCTGGGCGGGCTGGTCAACAAGGAGATCGTCAGCCTGATCACCCGCCATGGGGGACGCGCGATCGGGCTGACCGGCAAGGACGGCGACCTGATCCGGGCACGCAAGCTGACCATCAAGCGCCTCTCCCCGGAGTTTGAAGCACCGGAAATCATCGATATCGGACACGTGGGAGAAGTGGCCAGCATCGATGCCGCCGTCGTGCACATGCTGGTCGGCGGCGACTTCATCCCGGTGATCGCACCCATCGGCGTCGGGGATGACGGGCATTCCTACAACATCAACGCCGACCTCGTGGCCGGGCGCATGGCCGAGGTGCTGGGGGCCGAAAAGCTGATTCTGCTGACCAATACGCCGGGCCTGCAGGACAAGCAGGGGGAACTGCTGACCGGATTAAGCGCCGTCGATGTGGATCGGCTGATCGGGGACGGCACGATTTACGGGGGCATGCTGCCAAAGATCAACTGCGCCCTCTCGGCCGTGCACAGCGGGGTGCGCGCCGCGCATATCATCGATGGCCGTGTCGAACACGCCGTACTGGTGGAGCTGTTTACCGATGAAGGGGTAGGCACGCTGATACGCGCCTGATTACCGGTTGGACGTCAGCTCCCGGTAACGTTTGATGTCCACATCAAACTTGCTCGCGATTTCTTCCTTTTCATACTGTTTGGCCTTCACGAATTCCTCGTTCTGCCGGATCTGCTCCTTGATGTTCTTCATCTGGTTCACCAGCCCTTCGGGGAGCTTCTTGCCACTGCGCTCGAATTCCGCGGCATCGTCTGTGAGTTCGTTGAGGCGTTTCTGCATGGAATCAAGGCGGCTGTTTGTCAACTGGATGAGCGTTTCCACTGAAGCCACCTTGCTGTCGCGCGCCAGCAGCATGTCTTCCTCGCTTGAATAGGTCGAGAGCAGGCTGTGGTCACGTACCGCCAGTTGATCGGCGAGCTTTTTCTCCTCGGTCTTTTTTTTCACAAGCGCCGCCGCCTCGGCCTTCTCCTCCGGCGATTTGGCCGCTTCGTAGACTTTGACCGTTCGGCCCTGGTCGTTTATGACGCTGCGTTGCGTGGTTGCGTATTGGGGCGGCACGCGATCACCGTACTGGATTTCCCCGTTTTCATCCACCCACTTGTAGATGCGTTCGGCGAGGGCCTCACCGCCAGACAGCAGCGTCGGCAGCAAGACTAGGCAGGGCAAAAGACGAAGGGGATGTTTCATATCGTCGGAATTCCTGTTTGGATGCCTGTATTGTGTTCCACCATGCCGGGGGATTATATACCCAATGCGACGGCCGGCGGGGAGCTACGGTGAACGGGCTGGAACACGTCATGCTTTTCCTGGTGTCACTGGTGGCCAACCTGTTCTCGGCGTTTTCCGGGGGCGGTGCCGGACTTATCCAGTTGCCGGTGCTGATCTTCCTTGGCCTTCCCTTTGCCGTAGCGCTGGCAACCCATAAAGTCGCCAGTGTTGCCTTGGGTATCGGCGCAACGATACGCCACTTGAGTGAGGAGTCACTGGAGCGACGCCTGGTGACACATATCCTGGCCTTTGGTCTGCCCGGCGTCGTTGTCGGGGCCAACGTGATCCTGAGCGTACCGGAACGGATTGCCGAGGTGGCTCTGGGGCTGCTGACGGCGGGGCTGGGTGTTTATTCCTGGCTGAACCCGGAACTCGGACAGGCCGTAAGCCCCCGGCACCGCGACCGGCGCGGTACACTCATCGGTGGTCTGGCCCTGTTCGGGATCGGTGCGCTGAACGGCTCCCTGACTTCCGGGACCGGCCTGCTCGTTACAATCTGGCTGGTGCGTTGGTTCGGACTCGATTACCGGCGTGCAATCGCCTACACGCTGATCCTGGTGGGCGTGTTCTGGAATGGGACGGGTGCCCTGACGCTGGGTATTCTGGGGGAAATCCGCTGGTCCTGGCTGCCGGCCCTGCTGCTGGGTTCCCTGCTCGGCGGCTACCTGGGCGCGCACCTGGCGATCAGGTCGGGCAATCGCTGGATCAAGCGTGCCTTTGAACTGGTGACGCTGCTGGTGGGGGTGAAGCTGATACTGGGTTAGCCTACTCTTCACCCCGGCGGCGGAATATCAGCCATCGTTGCCGTCAAGTTATTAAGAAAAACGGTAACTATTCAGTTCATTCTGCCACGATCAGCTATCTTGGACCTCATCCATTTTCATAAAATCTGGATCCTTGCCCTGGAAAAGCAGTGTCAATGCGTGAGTGGCCGTCATGCCCTGCTTGCGACAGGTTGACAGGTAACTGCGAACCCGACAGAAGATCTTTGCTCCCTCCAAGGAGCGGAAGCAACCGGAGATCTTCTGCTGCACCTTGGTCATGCGCAGATCGTTCTCACCCTGATTGTTGGTGAAGGGGACACTCTCCACCTCCATGAAGCGCAGGACGTCTTGCTCGAAGTCTCGCAATCGCTCCAGCAGGTTTCTGGCCTTCGATCGTTTGAGCCGGCCC
>JAHKKL010000301.1 GCA_020027635.1 Gammaproteobacteria bacterium | reverse complement strand
GCCATCATCCGCACGCCGTATATCGACCGCGCCGGCACGCACGCCGGCCGCATCGCCAAATGGCTGCTGCGCGGCCCGAGGACGAAACACTGGATGCGCGCCTGCTATTCCCTGCAATCGATATGGCGTTTGAAACAGACGGCCGTGCAGGGGGTGAATTACCGGACCTGCTACCAGGCGGGCAAGAGCGTCGAGGGCATCTCCGAAATCGAACCGGTTGCGGCTATCGTCGCGGAGTACGCCGGTGCATTGCGCGGCCTGCCG
This sequence comes from Gammaproteobacteria bacterium, assembly GCA_020027635.1. Classification (GTDB taxonomy): domain Bacteria; phylum Pseudomonadota; class Gammaproteobacteria; order UBA9214; family UBA9214; genus CAVQCA01. Next base: position 3,265 of record JAHKKL010000301.1, on the reverse strand, counting down.
TGAGCGGGCACCAGGCGGTGTGCCTCCCGGTGACAGCAGGTCAGTCAGTCGAGTCCGGGGATGTTTGCTTCTCGTTCGGCGGGTATTCTTTGTCGATCTCGCGGTTGATATCCCGGTTGAGATCGTTAACGGTATCGTCCAGCGGCGCGAACAGGCGGTCGGGCAAGTCTTCCTTTTGCGTCTTCGTATCCTGCTTGCCCGGCGGAGTCGTGCCGGTAGATACGCCCGGAGGTGGAGGGACGGGGGCTGCCTGCGTTACGGCTGCACCGCCATTCATGCCGGTGCAGCCGGCAAGCAGAACGAGACCGGTGGCGACGAAAACCGCCGGTAGCGGGTTGTTCCGGTTATTCATCAGCGATGCTCCTTGGCCGTGACGATACATGATAACAGGCTCGCGGTTTTCGCCGCAGGCAGGGACAGCCGTCCGCGAAGCGATAGTAGCTGAATTCCCGGGACAACACGCCATGCACGAGGTGGTGTGTGCGTGCAGCCCATACCGGATGCCGCTATGCGCGAACGATGTCCACAGGGCGGGAAACCGCCGGTCATGCCAGCAGCACGGCGATGATGCCGGTGAGGAACACACCGTCGAAGGTTCCGGCGCCGCCGATCGAGGCGATCCTGATGCCCATGCGGCGGATTTCCCGCAGGTGCAGGATGTCGGCGCCCAGCAACACGCCGAGGACACCGCTGGAGAAGGCGAGCGGCGCCGCATTCTCCGGCGCCAGCATCAGCGCGGTCGCCACCGTCACCAGCGGGGCCAGCAGGGCCGGCATCGCGATGCCGATGCCCGGTATCGGGCGGCTGAAAACATAGCTCGCCGCGGTCACGACCAGCAGGGCCAGCAGCAGATCCAGGGGGTTGACCAGTTGCCGGATCACCAGGTAAAGCGAGATACCGACGGGAATGAGGCAGCCGCCCAGGTTGACGGCGATGATCGTCTGCCCGGTTTGGGAGAGATCGGCGGTCGGCCAGATGCGGCCGCGGCGGGGGATTGACAGATCCGGCGGAAAGTCGGCCGTGGTGGTGACTCTCGCCACCGGAATGTTGATGCTGCTCCCGATTAACGCACCCAGCATCAGCAGCAGGGCGCCGTGGGGTGACAGCCCGAGTTTCTGAAAGGCGATGCTCAGCAGCTGCAACTGGATGATGGTTGCCAGGAAGACGCCAAGAACGAGGAACAGCAGCAGGTAGAGTGGCGGCATATCGGGGGCTCGGGCCTAGCATCCCGCGGAAGGATGGCGGTCTTATCTTACGCCGGTCCCACGCGGGCGTGAACTTCACCCGGAAGTCAGGTCGAGGAGAGCCGGGTCTCCCGACGTGTGCCGCTGTCGAACAGGGTCATCTCCCAGGCGTCAGTCGCCTGGTCATGGCGCAGGATGTAGATGCCGCCGTCGTCGCCGCGCAGCTTGAAGTAGCTGTGAGCCGGATCCAGCCAACGGTCGATGATCTCGCTCACCTCGATGGCGCGCTGACCGATGAAGAAGCGCACAGGGACCACATCCGCGCGATGACCGGCGTAGCACTCGACGCGGATCGCCGCCGGATTTTCTTCATCATGTGACTGTTCCTCTACCTGTGAGGTGTCGCTGCTCATCGTTTCTCCGCGCTGCCGGGACGGTCCAGTCGGCATATGTCGATCATGCCTAGTGAATGGCCACGGAATTACACGGAAGGTATAGACAGTGTTAGTGACTATTCCGTGTTTCTCCGCGCTTTCGTGGACAAAGGGATATCAATCGGGACGACACCCCGTAACTAAGCGACATTAAGGCCAGTGAGGGGTTAGTTATCCCGCGCTCCCTGGTCGACCCACAGCCGCAGCATCTCGATCTCCTGAGCGGTGAGCGGTTTATCCCTCTGGTGCGGCATGCGCAGGGAGGCATCCGCGCGCCCTTCCACCAGCATGTTGAAAATGCTCTTCCTGCTGTCGCCGGGTACGATCACCGGGCCGTAGAGCGTGCCCTGCATCAGACTCTGGTAGCTTTCCATGCTGAGCCGCGTTTTCAGGTAACCCTTGCCGTCGGGCGGCTTGTGGCATGCAAGGCAGTTGGTCTCCAGGACTGGGTAAACGTCCTGGCGGTAGCTGATCGTTTGCCCGGCCGCGCAGCCGGTCAGCCAGACGATGAATGCACCGCCAAGGAGTGCGAGCCGATAATCCATGGTCAACAACCGCCGCCACGTTGATCGCAGGTTCCGGCGCATCCCGTATCCTGCGTACCGTATCCCATGCCGGCGGACGTATCCCGATCATGGGCTGAGGGGTCCGCGCCGGCCAGCATCGCCGCCTGAATGGCATCGATGTCCAGTGCGTCGGACGTGGCATCGGCGAGGTACTGCCGTGAACGGGTATCCAGCCCCGCCCTGATGCGCGCGATGCATTCCAGCTTCGCGAAGGTGGTCATGGCGGTCTCGGCGAACGTCCGCTTGACGAAATAACTGCCGATGATCGGCGGGATGAAAAACGCCGGCGTGACCTCGGCCTCGTAGATGATCTGGCTGTCATCCCCGACCGGCTGGATGCGCCAGTCGGCCGAGCCGGAGGTGAAATCGCTCTGTTCCGGGATGATGACGGCCCGCAGATGTCCCGCGTTCACCTCACGCACCTCCTCCACGCGATCAAAATCCCGGCAGAAGAAAAAGATGCAGCCTTCCATGCGGGTTCTCACCCGGATCGTCCCACGATTCGGGGAGGGGAGGAGTTCGCTCTCGCTGATCGAGGGATTCAGCCGGTATATGTGCGTGTAATCGGTCAACACGCTGTGGACGTATTGTGCCGGCGCATGGACCAGCATGACCATCCTGACCCAATAGCTGCCCGAGTTCTCGCTGATCTCCAGACTGGACAAATGGCCTGCACCGGCAGGCGCGAGCGTGCAGAGCGCGAGGAGCAGGCAGAGAAAACGACCGGTCCTCGCAACCGTGCCGGGAAAGCCAGTGTAACGTGCAGTGAACATACCTGTTCTCCCTGTCGCAACCCAGATAACCGGGTCCCATCCGACATTGCGTTCCTTGCCCGGTTCGGGTTCAGGGCGGCGGCGTCCCGCGGGGGCAAGTCATAGTAAACCTAGTTCACGGATCAAGCGGTTTCTATACGTAGTTCCCGTAATGATTCTCCACCCCTTCAGGCATAATCCGTCAGGAATGTGTCGCGACGGAAATGCCGCACAAGCCATTACTCACCATTGGGCGGCTGCCAGGAGATGAGGAAATCCGCCTGCCAGACGGGTGGCTGTGTGGTTCGGGTGTCGGGCATAAAAACACG
>JAHKKL010000300.1 GCA_020027635.1 Gammaproteobacteria bacterium | reverse complement strand
GGTCAAGCGCCTCCACCCACCGGCTCTTGCGCGCCGCAGGCTCGAGCTTGCCGGAGGTGATCAGCAGCAGCGTATCCTCGGGCGGCGCCTCGGCATAGGCGCGCAATACCTTCGCCCCTGCCTCGCCCGGCTTGCCGGTCGGCAGGCGCAGGTCGATCACGCGGCGCGAGGCGAACAACGACAGATTGCCGGCCGCCGCCGCCAGGCTGTTCCAGTCGAAACCGGCGGTGACCGACAGTACCTCGCGCTCATCGAAGCCCGCGGTGCGCGCCCGCGTCCGCACGGCATCAGCCGCTTCCGACACGCGCAGCGGTTCATCACCGCTGATGAAATAGACCGGCGCGAGCGCGCCGCGCAGGCGGGACTCCAGCTGGTCGGGCTGGATCTGCACGTTATCGTTTGCCCGCCGCGACGATGCGCAGCATCGCCAGGTTGACGACATCGCGCTGCAGTTCCTTGCGGATCAGCTCGGTCTCGCGTTCCTTGCCGAGCACATCATCGCGGTTGAACTTGAAATCCCGGCTCCCCGTGACAGACTGCGGGTCGACCAGCGGTTGGCCGTCCGCGGCGGCGACCTCGAAGTGAATGTTCTGGCGGATCCGGTATTCCAGGACCTTGCCGCCGAGATCCACCGTCAGCACGTCCTTGTCGGTGTTGTTCTCCAGGATGGTAAGGACCGCGGTGGCCTCGCCGCGGTCCGCCGTCACGCGGACGCCGTGACTCTCCAGCGCCGTACGGAAGGCATCGTTCAGCGAGTCGAATTCGCTGGCGCCGTGGATATAGGTAACCGACATTTCCGCCGGCAGCGGCGCCGTGCCACGCAGCTGAAAGCCGCAGGCGCCGAGCAGCAGCGCGGCGACCACCGCACACAGGCGCAGGACCCTCCCGGGGGCTGCGGATAAAGACGCGCGGGTTCTCATCTCAGGCAACCACATTGACCAGTTTTCCCGGCACCACGATCACCTTTTTAATCGGTCTGCCCTGCAGGTGCTTCCTCACATTCGGTTCCTCCAGTACCAGGGATTCGATCGCGCCCTGCGCCGCGCCGGCCGGCACGCTCACCTTGCCGCGCACCTTGCCGTTGACCTGGACGACGAGAGTCAGTTCCTCCTGCACCAGGGCGTCACGGTCGCACACCGGCCAGCGGCATTCAACCACGGCCGCCTCGCACCCGAGCGCCTTCCAGAGCGCGTGGGTGATGTGCGGCACGATCGGCGAGAGCATCAGCACCACGGCCTCCAGGGCCTCCTGCATCACGGCCCGTCCCTGCACCGAGGGGTCGCCGCCGCGGCCCAGTTCGTTCAGCAATTCCATGCAGGCGGCGATCGCCGTGTTGAAGGTGAAGCGGCGGCCGATGTCGTCGCTCACCTTGGCGATGGTGGCATGCACGGCGCGGCGCCGTGCCTTCTGCGCCGCATCGAGCGCGGCCGGCGCGAGTGGCTGCGCGGAGCCGGCGCTGACGTGGTCATGCACCTGTTTCCACAGGCGCTTGAGGAAACGATAGGCGCCTTCCACACCGGCGTCCGACCACTCCAGCGACTGCTCCGGGGGCGCGGCGAACATGGTGAACAAGCGCACGGTGTCGGCGCCGTAGCGATCGATCAGGCCCTGGGGGTCGACCGTATTGCCCTTGGACTTGGACATCTTGGCGCCGTCCTTCAGCACCATGCCCTGGGTCAGCAGACAGGTGAACGGCTCGTCCGGCTTCAGCAAACCTTCGTCGCGCAGCAGCCGGTTGAAGAACCGCGCATAGAGCAGGTGCAGCACGGCATGCTCGATCCCGCCGATGTACTGGTCCACCGGCAGCCAGTAGTCGACCCGGGCATCGAGCATAGCCTCCCGCTGGTCCGCACAGGCATAGCGGGCGAAATACCAGGACGATTCGAAGAAGGTGTCGAAGGTGTCGGTTTCCCGCTCCGCCTTGCCGCCGCAGCGCGGGCAGGTCGTCTCGATGAAGGCGGCCATTTTTTTGAGCGGCGAGCCCGAGGCGTCGATCTCGACGTCGGTCGGCAGGATGACCGGCAGGTCGGCGGCCGGCACCGGCACGGCGCCGCAGCAGGCGCAATTGATGATCGGGATCGGGCAGCCCCAGTAGCGCTGACGCGAAACGCCCCAGTCGCGCAGGCGGTAATTCACCTGGCGCCGGCCCTTCCCCGCCCGCTCCAGCCAGTCCGCGATGGCCGCGAACGCCGCCTCGGAGGTGAGGCCGCTGAATTCACCGGAATCACCGAGGATGCCCTTCTCGACGAACGCCGCGCGGGACAGGTCCGCCGCCGGCGCGTCGCCCACGGGGTGGATGACCTGCCGGACGGCGATGCCGTTCTTGCGGGCGAATTCGTAGTCGCGCTGGTCATGCGCGGGCACCGCCATGACCGCGCCGTGGCCGTATTCCATCAGCACGAAATTGGCCGCCCAGACCGGCACCGGCTCGCCGCTGATCGGGTGAAGCGCCTTCAAGCCGGTGTCGACGCCGCGTTTTTCCAGGGTGGCCATGTCGGCCTCGGCGACGCGGGTGTTCCGGCACGAGTCGATGAACTCCCGCACTGCGGCATTGTCCGCCGCCGCCTCGTGGGCGAGCGGATGCTCGGGCGCGACCGCCACGAAGGTCACGCCCATCACGGTGTCCGGGCGGGTAGTGTAGATCGGCAGGGTATCAGTTCGACCGGCGATGCCGAACTGCATCTCGATGCCTTCGGAACGGCCGATCCAGTTGCGCTGCATGGTCCGCACCTGCTCCGGCCAGCCGTCGAGCGTGTCCAGCCCGGCGAGCAGTTCCTCCGCGTAGTCGGTGATCTTCAGAAACCACTGCGGGATCTCGCGCCGCTCCACCGGCGCCCCGGAACGCCAGCCCCGGCCGTCGATGACTTGTTCGTTGGCGAGCACCGTCTGGTCGACCGGGTCCCAGTTCACCACGGCGGTCTTTTTGTAGACCAGACCCTTCTCGAACAGGCGGGTGAAGAACCACTGCTCCCAGCGGTAGTACTCCGGGTCGCAGGTCGCGAGTTCGCGCTCCCAGTCATACCCGAAGCCGAGCTGCCTGAGCTGGCGGCGCATGTAATCGATGTTATCGCGGGTCCACCGGGCCGGCGGCACGCGGTTCTGCAGGGCGGCGTTCTCGGCCGGCAGGCCGAAGGCGTCCCAGCCCATGGGTTGCAGGACATTGCGACCCTGCATGCGCTGGTAGCGGGCGATCACATCCCCGATGGTGTAGTTGCGCACATGCCCCATGTGCAGCCGCCCGCTGGGGTAGGGGAACATGGAGAGACAGTAGTATTTTTCCCGCCCCGGGTCCTCGGCGGCCCGAAACGTCCGGTGCGATTCCCAGTATTGCCGGGCCTCGGCTTCGATACGGTCAGGCGCGTAGGTGGTATCCATACGGATGCATAGTCAAGGGTTCGGTGGAGGCGGAAGAATACCGTAGCCGGGACGGCACTCACAACCGGCAGGGGGCCGGCATGCCTGGCAGCAGGGCATTACCTGCGAACGTAAATTCTAACTTTGCCTCAGTGGTGGAGACGCCCCATGCCGGGT
>JAHKKL010000299.1 GCA_020027635.1 Gammaproteobacteria bacterium | reverse complement strand
TGCAGGGACCCCGCGACGATGTGCATTTCAAAAGCGTGCGTTGTCCCTCGCCGGTCACTTGCCAGCGACAGGCCCGCGTGGACAGAACATTACCGCACGATCATGATCAGGCTCCCATCGGCGTCATCGACGAGGTACATGGCCCCGTCGTGGTGATCAGCTGCGGGCATCTCCCTCCCTTGCGCCAGGCGCTGATCGCCAGGCGCAACGCCGAAACCTATCTGTTCGAGGTCCACCAGCACCTGGATGAACACCATCTTCGGGCGATCACGCTGCACCGCACCGCCGGGCTGCGCCGGGGCATGGCGGTCTATGACACCGGTTCACCGCTGCACGTACCGGTATCGAGCGCCTGCCTGGGCAGGGTGCTGGATATCTTCGGCCAGCCGCTCGATGACGGCATACCCCTGCCCGGCGGGTCCTTCCGCAAGGTACACGGCGAACCGCTGCCCCTGCGGGATGCGGTCGGCGCCGGCGAGGTGCTGCAAACCGGCATCAAGGTGATCGACCTGCTCTGCCCGTTCATCAAGGGAGGGAAGACCGGACTGTTCGGGGGTGCCGGGGTGGGCAAGACGGTGCTGATCATGGAGTTCATGCACGCCATCGCGACCCTGCATGCGGGCGTCTCGGTGTTCGCCGGGGTGGGCGAGCGCATTCGCGAGGGTCACGAGCTCTGGCAGGAAATGCGCAAGACCGGGGTCATGCCGCAGACACTGATGGTGTTCGGACAGATGGACGAATCGCCGGGGGTGCGCTTCCGGGTCGGCCTGACCGCCCTGACCTACGCCGAGTACCTGCGCGACACGCTCGGCAAGGAAGTCCTGTTCGTCATGGACAACGTCTTCCGTTTCGTGCAAGCGGGCAGCGAGATTTCCAGCCTGCTGGGACGCATGCCGGCCACCGTTGGCTACCAGCCAACGCTGACCACCGAGGTCGCCGAGCTGCAGGAGCGCATCGCCTCGACCCGCCAGGGGGCCATTACCTCGGTGCAGGCGGTCTACGTGCCCGCCGATGACATGACCGACCCGGCGGTGAGCGCCATCCTCAGTCATCTCGACACCATCGTCATCCTGTCGCGCACCCAGGCCGGCAAGGGCATCTATCCCGCCGTGGACCCGCTGCAGTCGGGCAGCAGGCTGATGGACCGGCACACCCTGGGCGAACGCCACTACACCATCGCGGAAGGTGTACGCGCCCACCTGGCGCGCTATCAGGAACTCGAGGACATCATCGCCATGCTGGGCATCGAGGAACTCTCGCCCAGGGACCGGAGCATCGTCATGCGCGCGCGCAAGCTGCAGCGGTATCTCACCCAGCCGTTCTGGGTGACGACCTCGCATACCGGCATCCCCGGCGCCTCGGTGACGCTCGACCAGACTCTCGAGGATTGCGAAGGCTTCCTGCTCGGGCACTACGATGAGGTCAGCGAGGAACACTGCTATCTGCGCGGCACCATGCGCGAGCCGGCACGATGAAAACCTTCCGGCTGACGCTCTGCGACGCGACCCGTCGTGAATCCTTCGAGGAAGTGATTTCCTTCGTGGGCGAGGATGCCTCGGGCAGTTTCGGCATCCTCGCCGGCCATGCGCGCCTGATGACCGCGCTGCTGTTCGGGCTGGCGCGCTTCCGCCGCGCCGACGGAAACTGGCACTACCTGGCGTTCCCAGGCGCACTGCTCTACTTCGTGAACGATGAGCTGTCCATCAGCACGCGCCGTTACCTGCTGGATGACGACTACGAGCGCATCAGCGCCGCCCTGCAGGAGCAGTTGTTCACCGAAGAGGAGGGTTTGCGCGTGATGAAGGAGAGCCTGCACCGCATGGAGGAGGAACTCCTGCGGCGCATGTGGGAGATGCACCGCGTCGGGGGCACCGGCAGGTGAACCAGTATGAACGGCTGCGCAAACAGGTCGAGCGGCAGGCCCGGCGCATGAAGCAGGCCGACCGGGACCGGCCGACGCTGCTCGCGCAGACCGCCTATATCGGCACCCTCGGCCTGCTGTTCGTGCTGCCGGTGGTGGCCGGCGCCTACCTGGGAAGCTGGCTGGATGGCCTGGCGGCGGGCTATTCCATCCGCTGGACCTTGAGCATGATCTTCCTGGGTGTGATGATAGGCGCCTTCAACGTGTACCTTTTCATCAAGGAATAGCGCATGACAGGCGGCGGGATAGTGGCGGAGACCGTGTTCCGGTTCGGGCCTCTGCAAATCACCGGTACGGTCATCACCACCTGGGGCATCATGGCCGCGATCTGGCTCTCCGGCTGGACGCTCACCCGGCGACTCGCCCTGGAGCCGGGGACGCTGCAGACCGCGGCCGAGGGTATCGTCGGCACCATCGAGGAGGCCATCCGCGCGGTGGCGCCCGGGGAGACGCGCCTGCTGCTGCCGTTCATCGGCAGCCTCTGGATATTCCTGGTGATCGCCAACCTCTGCGGCCTGATCCCGGGGTTGCATTCCCCCACGCGTGACCTGTCGGCGACCTCAGCGCTGGCCATCCTGGTATTCCTGTCGGTTTACTGGTACGGAGTGCGCAGCGGAGGACTGAAGGCCTATCTGCGCCATTATCTCGCCCCCAGCCCCATCCTGTTGCCGTTCCATGTCATCAGCGAAATCACCCGCACTGTGGCGCTCGCGGTGCGTCTGTTCGGGAACATGATGAGCCTCGAAATGGCGGCCCTGCTGATCCTGGTAGTGGCCGGCTTCCTCGCGCCGATTCCGATACTGATGCTGCACATCGTCGAGGCGCTGGTGCAGGCCTATATCTTCGGTATGCTGGCGCTGATCTACGTGGCCGGCGGCCTGCAGTCCCAACAACTTCGGCAACAGTCCAAGGAGTAACGCATGCCTGATTTATCCACTTTCGCCCTGGTATCCACGGTTGCCGCGGTTCTCGGCATCGCCATCGGCGTGCTGCTGCCCGCCCTCGCCATGGGGCGGGCCATCAGCAGCGCGCTCGAGGCCCTGTCCCGGCAGCCGGAGGCGGAGCGCTCCATCATGCGCACCCTGTTCATCGGTCTGGCGATGATCGAATCGCTGGCCATCTACGTGCTGGTGATCGTGCTCATCGTGCTGTTCCGCAACCCGTTGCTGGAATACCTGCTGAAGTAACGCACGACAACGCCCGTCACGCCGATCAATCCGCGGGGAGCACGCGTTTGGAACTCAACTGGTCTACCTTCGTTCTCGAGATCATCAACTTCCTGATCCTCGTCTGGATCCTGAAGCGGTTTTTCTACCAGCCGGTGCTGGACGTGATCGCCCGGCGCCGGGCCGGCATCGAAAAGACCCGATCCGATGCGAAGATGCTTTCGGATGAGGCGCAGGACCTGCGCAGTCAGTACGAAAACCGGCTCGCCGACTGGGACAGGGAACGCCGTGCGGCGCGTGAACAGCTGGCGAAGGAAATCGAGGCGGAACGGACACAGCGCCTGCAGACCCTCTTGAGCGACCTGGCGCAGGAACGGGAAAGGTCCGCGATCGTGGAGCAGCACAGGCTCGACAACCTCCACAGACAGCTGGAACAGACGGCGCTCGCC
>JAHKKL010000042.1 GCA_020027635.1 Gammaproteobacteria bacterium | reverse complement strand
AGAAGTGAGAAGTGAATTAAGCCATCGGGTGCCGGTGTATGGATATGGAAGGCGTCACTCGCGACGGCACGCAATTGAAATGCCCTATCTCGTGTGCGCACGGCGCACTCTTCATGAAAATTTTGAAATCATTCTGTGGATTCAGTGGCCATCAAGGTTTTCTTTTCACTTCTGACTTTTCACTTCTGACTTCTCGCTATCCCTGCCGTTTCATCGATTCAAAAAACTGGGTGTTGCTCTTGGTGGCCTTCAACTTGTCGAGCATGAATTCCATGGCGGCCAGTTCGTCCATGGGGTGCAGGAGCTTGCGCAGGATCCACATCTTCTGCAGTTCGGCCGGGTCGGTCAGCAGTTCCTCGCGGCGAGTGCCGGAGCGGTTGATGTTGATGGACGGGTAGACGCGTTTCTCGGAGATCTTGCGGTCGAGATGGATCTCCTGGTTGCCGGTGCCCTTGAATTCCTCGTAGATGACATCGTCCATGCGCGAGCCGGTGTCGATGAGGGCGGTGGCGAGTATGGTCAGGCTGCCGCCTTCCTCGATGTTGCGGGCCGCGCCGAAGAAACGTTTGGGACGCTGCAGGGCGTTGGCATCCACGCCGCCGGTGAGAACCTTGCCGGAAGAGGGCACGACCGTGTTGTAGGCGCGCGCCAGGCGGGTGATGGAGTCCAGCAGGATGACCACGTCGCGTTTGTGCTCGACCAGACGCCGCGCCTTTTCGATGACCATCTCGGCAACCTGTACATGGCGGCTCGCCGGTTCGTCGAAGGTGCTGGAGATGACCTCGCCCTGGACCGAGCGCGTCATCTCGGTGACTTCCTCGGGGCGTTCATCGATGAGCAGGACGATCAGGTAGCACTCCGGATGGTTGGAGGTGATCGACTGCGCGACGTTCTGCAGCAGCATGGTCTTGCCGGCCTTGGGCGGAGAGACGATCAGGCCGCGCTGACCCTTGCCGAGCGGCGCCACCATGTCGATGACGCGCGCCGTGATGTCCTCGGTGCTGCCGTTGCCGCGTTCCAGGGTCATGCGTTCATTGGGGTGTAGCGGCGTCAGGTTTTCAAAGGCGACCTTGTTCTTGGCATTTTCCGGCTTCTCGTAGTTGATTTCGCTGACCTTGAGCAGGGCGAAGTAGCGCTCGCTGTCCTTCGGCGGGCGTATCTTGCCATCCACCGTGTCCCCGGTGCGCAGGCTGAAGCGACGTATCTGACTCGGGGAAACATAGATGTCATCCGGACCGGCGAGATAGGAACTGTCCTCTGAACGGAGGAAGCCGAAACCGTCCTGGAGTATTTCCAGCACCCCGTTGCCGAAAATGTCTTCACCCTTTTTGGCGTGGGATTTGAGGATGGCGAAGATGATGTCCTGCTTGCGGGACCGCGCCATGCCCTCGATCCCCATTTCCTGGGCGATACTGATGAGTTCGCTGGCGGGTTTCAGCTTGAGTTCGGAAAGATTCATAGGGTGCCCTGGGTGCTTATTTCTTCTGAATGAATGGATACGGCCGTATGGCCGGGGAAAATGAATATGATGATCGGGAAATGCCGTTCCGGGAGAACGCAGAATCCGGAACGAAGATGGTTTTTAGTTTCACGCTACGCTAGCATGTGCCGCGTTAAACGTCCACCCCCATGAAGATGCTTCAGATATTGCTGTCGATGAACGCCGTCAGCTGCGACTTGGAAAGCGCGCCCACCTTGGTTGCCTCGACGTTGCCGTTCTTGAACAGCATCAGTGTGGGTATGCCGCGTATGCCGTACTTGGGTGGTGTCTGCGGATTGTCATCGATATTGAGTTTGGCTACCTTGATTTTGCCGTTATATTCGCTGGCAATTTCATCGAGTATCGGTGCGATCATCTTGCAGGGGCCACACCATTCCGCCCAGTAATCGACCAGTACGGGATCAGAGGAGTTGAGGACTTCGGCTTCAAAGTTATCATCTGTCACATAAATGATGTGTTTACTCACGGTTCATTGTCTCCTGCGGATTAGATGCAACCCAATTCACTGCCATGCCGCGGGCATTACCACGTCCCTTGTGTTTTTTTCAGTTGGAATATTGCCGATTTGAGGTATCGAGGCGCTGTCGGAAAGAACAGTTTGACCGGCCTTGTGGAGGATGCGTACCCGGGTCGATTGTGCCGCACGCCAATAAGTAGCGCATTTGAGCCTAATTCGAGTCAATTTACAAGCCCGGAAACAATAAATTACGGTATCCTAGCCGGTCATGAGTGAAACCCATTTAACAGACATCGCTTTCTCCGACCTCGACATACCGGCTGTACTGATGCAAGGTATTGAAGAGGCAGGATTTTCAAAATGCACGCCGATACAGGCGGAAGCCCTGCCGCTGGCGTTGCAGGGCCGGGATGTCGCCGGACAAGCGCAGACGGGCACCGGGAAGACGGCCGCATTCCTGCTTGCGGTGTATAAACACCTGCTGACCCATCCTGTGGACGCCAAGCGCAAATCGTCCCAGCCGCGGGCGCTGGTGCTTGCGCCGACCCGCGAACTGGCCATTCAGATCCATGCGGATGCCATGTTGCTCGGCCGTCATACGGGTTTGAAGCCGGTTCTCGCCTACGGTGGCACCGGTTATGATACCCAGCGTGAAGCGATCGAAGCCGGTGTGGATATCCTGATCGGGACGCCGGGCCGCCTGATCGATTATCACAAGCAGCATATTTATGATCTCAAGAAGATCATCGCCGTCGTTCTGGATGAGGCGGACCGGATGTTCGATCTCGGGTTCATCAAGGATATACGCTACCTGCTGCGTCGCTGCCCGCCGCCGGAGACCCGGCTGGGGTTGCTGTTTTCGGCGACGCTGTCGCACCGGGTCAGCGAGCTCGCCTACGAGCACATGAACAATCCGGTGCAGGTCGACATCGAGCCGGAGCGGGTCACGGCCGAACGTGTGCGGCAGGTTCTGTACCATGTCTCGAACGCGGAAAAGCTCCCCCTGCTGGTCGGCATACTCAGGCATGTCGACCCCACCCGCAGCATCGTATTCGTCAATACCAAGCGCAGCGCCGAGCGTATCTGGGCTTGTCTGGAAGGCAACGGGTTCATGACCGCCGTCCTGTCGGGGGACGTCCCCCAGAAGAAGCGGCAACGCCTGCTGAAGGAATTCCAGGCCGGCGAGTTGCCCATACTGATCGCCACGGATGTCGCCGCGCGCGGCCTGCATATTCCCGATGTCAGCCATGTCTTCAACTACGACCTGCCGCAGGATGCCGAGGACTATGTCCACCGCATCGGCCGTACCGCGCGAGTCGGAAAGGATGGAGATGCCGTCAGTTTTGTCTGCGAAGAATTCGTCTACTCACTGCCGGACATAGAGGAGTATATTGGCCACAAGATACCGGTGGAGCCGGTACCGGATGGATACATTCAGGAACTCAGCCCACCGGTCAAGATAAGGCACGAGGGTGGGCAGGGCCACCGGGGCAAAATGCGCCATAAGCCGGGAGACAAGGGCTCCGGAAAGAAACGCGAGCGACGGGCCAGGCACGGATAACCAGCAACCGGGTAAAGCAAGCCGCACGGACCTCTCGAAATGAAGGCGCCAACTTTACAGTCAACCGACCTGCTGCGCTTGATGCAAAGCGACGGGACGCGGTATGCCATCAAGATCCTCAACCTGCTGCTGGTTGTATGGATCGCCTGGCTTCTGGCGACGATGACCTGGAGTCTGCTGGACAAACCGGAATCGTCCGGGACCGCGTTGCCCGAGACCGTACCCGTCACTCCACAGGTCAACCCGCAGGAAGAGCTCGTACATCAGCTGCCGAACTGGCATCTCTTCGGCGAAGTCGCTCAAGAGGCGGAGCCCGTCAAGAAAACCGTACCCGTCGATGCGCCGGATACCCGCCTCAAGCTGTTACTGCATGGCACCTTCTCTTCTGCCGATCCGGCGCTTGCCCGTGCGATCATTGCCGATGAGCGCGGCAACGAGGAAATGTATGCGGTTGGGGATATCTTGCCCGGAAATGCTGAACTCAGTGAGATCCATGCCGACAAGGTCATCCTGCTGCGCGGCGGGCGTTATGAGATACTGCGCCTGCCTCGAGAGGAGGCAACGGGCGGGGGAGGAATTGCCACCATCAGTGCCGCTACGGCCAGCCGGTACGACACGACGGATGTGGCGGACAACGGCACGTCAGAACGGTTGCAATCGCTCCGGCAGACGCTGAGGCAGGATCCAAAATCACTATTCGGTCTGGTGCGGACCATCCCGAAAAAGGATGATAAGGGCAAGATGATTGGTTATATACTGCAGCCAGGCAGGGAACCCGAATTGTTCGATCAAATGGGGCTTAAGCCCGGCGATGTCGTGACCCGCATAAATGATATCAACCTGGACAATCTGGCCAGTGGCATGCAAGCCCTGCGGAGTGTCCAGAGCGGCGACACCGTCAGCATGACGGTGCTGCGGGGAGATAAGCAGGAAAGCCTCACCTTCAGAATACCCGATTAGCTGGTATTTTATCTGATTATGAAGTATAACCTTCCGTAATATATGAGAATTTAACAACCATGATGGTTCGGCGGATGGTGTAATACCCGGCATGAAAACCCTAAGATACCTTTTGCTGATTGTGACGGCATGGTTCCTCCATGTGCCTCCGCTGGCCGCCGAAACGGTCACCCTGAACCTCAAGGATGCCGACATTAGTGCCCTGATCAATACGGTTGCCGAGGTCACGAACAGGAATTTCATTGTAGACCCGAGAGTAAAGGGCAAAGTCACGGTTATCTCCTCGCGGCCGATGGACAGCGAGGAGGTCTACCAGGTCTTTCTCTCGATACTCAAAGTGCACGGATTTGCCGCGATTCCCAGTGGTTCGGTCGTCAAGATCGTGCCGGATGTCAACGCCAAGCAGGAAGATATTCCGACCGTCGATGACAGGGATACGGGCCATGGTGACGAGATGGTGACCCGTGTCGTGGAGGTCAAAAATGTGGCCGCGGCACAACTGGTGCCGATCCTGCGGCCACTGGTCCCGCAACAGGGCCATCTTGCGGCCTACCCATCAACCAATGTGCTGGTGATTTCCGATCACGCCGCCAATGTGGAACGTCTGGTCAGTATCATTCGCCGCATCGACCAGGTCAGCGACAGCGAAATCGAGATTATCCCGCTGGAACATGCCTCCGCGGCAGAAGTGGTGCGTGTCATAACCAGTATGGAGCGTGCGATACCGGGGGCTGCCGCCAAGGCGGCGGGCGGCGAGGGCGGCGGTGGCCCGGTGCTGGTCGCCGATGAACGCACCAACAGCGTGCTGCTGGGTGGCGACCGTTCCGATCGGCTCCGGCTGCGCGCCATCATTACACACCTGGATACACCGTTTGATACCGGCGGCAATACGGATGTGGTGTATCTCAATTACGCTGTAGCCAAGGATATCGTGGAGGTGCTGACGGGAGTGGGAAAGAAGGCCCAGGGGGGAGACGCCCAGGGAAAGGTCAGCGCGCCGCAGGGTGAGTTCGATATCCAGGCCGACGAGGCCACCAATGCGCTGGTGATTACCGCCCCACCGGATGTCATGCGCACCCTCAAGCGGGTCATCAGCCAGCTAGACGTGCGCCGTGCGCAGGTGCTGGTTGACGCGATCATCGCCGAAGTCTCCATGGATACGGCCCGTGAACTGGGCGTCCAGTGGGTGTTCAGCGGCCTGAACAGCGGTAATGGCGTCAGCCCGGTCGGCCTGATCAATTTCACCAACACCGGCAATAATATCGCGGATGTCATCAATTCGGCCGTCGACGTGGTGAATGGCGGGACCGTCCCGACCCCCAAGGGCAACGTGCTGCTCGGCGGCGGCAAGATACAGAAGGACAGCAATTTCAACTATCTCGCCGTCATCAACATGCTGGCATCCGACAGCAATACCAACATCCTGTCCACGCCCACGCTGGTGACCCTCGACAACGAGGAGGCCGAGATCATCATCGGCCAGAATGTGCCGTTCGTTACCGGTTCCTTCTCCAGTACCGGTACGGGCAGCACGACTGGCGCCGGTTCGGCGGTGAACCCGTTCCAGACCATCCAGCGAGAGGATGTGGGGTTGACGCTCAAGCTAAAGCCCCAGATCAACGAGGGTGATGCGCTCAAGCTCAATATCGAACAGGAGGTCTCCAGCATTGCGCCAAGCATCGCCGGTGCCTCGGACATCATCACCAACAAGCGCTCGATCAAGACCTCCGTGATGGTGGGGGACGGCAATGTGGTGGTGCTGGGCGGTCTCATCCAGAGTCAGACCGGCGAATCCGTACAGAAAGTCCCGCTACTCGGAGACTTGCCCGGCATCGGCGCCCTGTTCAGGTCCAAGGCGGGCAAGGTGACCAAGACCAACCTGATGGTCTTCATCCATCCGGTAATACTCCGCGACTCGAGCGTCGCGGAACAGAACACCAGCAGCAAGTACGATTACTTCCGGGCACTGCAGCTCAAGGAGGGCAAGGATGGCGTCAACCTCCTGCCGGGAGAACAGGCGCCGTTGCTGCCGCAATGGGGCAACACCAAGGAGATTGGCCAGCCGCCGCTGGAGCCGCCAGCGGAGCCGAAAAAAGACACTCAACAGGGTACCTCTAAGCGTCCATGGTGGTATGACTGAACTAAAGCTGATTGAAATGGATGACCATGCCATCTCGGCTGGCAATGAGAGGGCCCTGCGGCGTCCGCCTTTCCTGTTTGCGAAACGTCATGGGGTGCTGATTGCCGGCAGGGAAAACGGCATGGCTATCGTGATGCATCGGGCTGACACGGACTCGCTGGCGCTGGTGGAATTGCGTCGCTTCATGCAACAGCCCCTCAGTCTGCAGCTCGTCGATGACGAGCACTTCAAGAACCTGCTGGCAGGGGCCTATGAGCAGGACTCCAGCGAAGCCATGCAGATGATGGGAGACCTCGGCGAGGGTATGGACCTGTTCAGCATCGCCCAGCAGCTGCCCGAGCCGGAAGACCTGCTGGAGAGCGAGGATGATGCACCAATCATCCGTCTCATCAATGCCCTGCTGACCGAGGCCGTGAAGGAAAACGCCTCGGATATCCATATCGAACCCTTCGAAAATCGCCTGGTCGTGCGTTTCCGGGTCGATGGCGTCCTGCGTGAGGTGCTCGAACCACAGCGCGTGCTGGCGCCCTTGCTGGTGTCGCGCATCAAGGTCATGGCACGTCTCGATATCGCCGAAAAGCGTCTGCCGCAGGACGGCCGCATTTCGCTGAGGGTCGCCGGCCGCGCCGTCGATGTACGCGTTTCGACCCTGCCCTCGGGCAACGGTGAACGCGTGGTATTGCGTCTGCTCGACAAGCGGGCGGGTCGTCTGGATCTCGAGCATCTGGGGATGGCATCCCCTACCAGGGATGTGATGGACAGCCTGATCAACAAGCCGCACGGGATCATCCTGGTGACCGGTCCAACCGGTTCCGGCAAGACCACCACCCTGTACGCGGCGCTGGAACGGCTCAATAACAAGCGCCGCAACATCATGACGGTCGAGGACCCCATCGAATATTACCTGGATGGGATCGGACAGACCCAGGTAAACACCAAGGTGGAACTGACGTTCGCGCGTGGTCTGCGCGCCATCCTGCGCCAGGACCCCGACGTGGTCATGGTCGGCGAGATTCGTGACCTGGAAACGGCGGAAATCGCCGTGCAGGCAAGCTTGACAGGCCACCTGGTATTCTCCACTTTGCATACCAATAGCGCCGTGGGCGCGATGACACGCCTGCGGGACATGGGTGTCGAACCCTTCCTGCTGTCATCCAGTGTGATCGGTGTTCTGGCCCAGCGACTGGTGCGGGTGCTGTGCGATGACTGCAAACAGCCTTATAGGGCCGGCCACGCGGATTGCGATGCCATGGGTGTATCCACCGACGATCCGCCGACGCTGTATCGTCCTGCCGGCTGCAGTCTTTGTAATCAGCTGGGTTATCGGGGCAGAACCGGCATCTATGAGCTGGTAAGGATCGATGACGCCATGCGCGCCATGATACATGACGGAGTCGGGGAGTATGAGCTTGAACGCAAGGCGCGCGAGGATTCTCCCGGCATCCGTCAGGATGGGTGGGACAAGGTCCTGAACGGGATAACCTCGATCGAAGAGGTATTGCGTGTGACCCGCGGCGACTGATACCCAGACTATACCTGGAAGACGTCGATTCCTTTTCTCGACTAACTGGCATGCGGTACGTAGCCACCGTCATGAGCAAGCCGACTCGGCGTTGATAGCATGGGTGCATTCGAATATACGGCGCTGGATGCCCGCGGTCGTGAAAAACGGGGGGTCCTCGAAGGCGATGCGGCGCGACAGATCCGCCAGCAGTTGCGCGAGCAGGGCTGGATCCCGCTTACCGTAGAAGAGGTCGCCCAGCGCGAGGCGAAGGAGCGGAAACGTATCGCGTTTCTGCGGCGCGGCATAAGTGCCACGGAACTCGCCCTCATCACCCGCCAGCTCGCAACACTGGTCCGCGCCGGCCTGCCGCTGGAGGAATGCCTGCGGGCCGTGTCGCAGCAGGCGGACAAGGGGCGCCTGAAGAGCATGCTGCTGGCGGTGCGATCGCGCGTGATGGAAGGCCATTCGCTGGCGGTAGGCCTGTCAGATTTCCCGCATGTCTATCCGGAGTTGTACCGCACGACGGTTGAGGCCGGTGAACAGTCCGGTCACCTGGACCGGGTGCTCGAGCGTCTGGCCGATTACACGGAGAGTCGTCAGCAGTTGCGCCAGAAAATCCAGCTGGCCGTGTTTTACCCGGCCCTGCTGACCGTGGTTGCCATCCTGGTTGTGGGCGGCCTGATGACCTACGTGGTTCCCCAGGTTGTGCAGGTATTTGAAAATATCGGCCAGGAACTGCCACCGCTGACGCGCGGGTTGATCGCCGTCAGCGATTTCCTGCGTAACAACGGTTTGGTGATGCTGATACTGCTGGTGCTGGTGATTGTCGGTTTTTCCTACTTGTTACGTAATGCAGCGGTACGGCGCCGTTTCCACAAGGTTCTGCTGGCCATCCCCCTCGTTTCACGCCTGGAACGCGGTCTTAATACGGGACGTTTTGCGCGCACCTTCAGTATTCTCACAGCGAGCGGTGTACCGGTGCTCGAATCGATGCGCATATCTGCGCAGGTTATGTCGAATCTCCCCATGCGGGAGGCGGTTACCGAAGCCACTGCCCGGGTTCGTGAAGGGGCCGGTATTGCCGCGGCCCTGGAAAGAAGCGGTTATTTCCCGCCCATGACAGTGCAGCTGATAGCGAGCGGTGAAGCCAGCGGCAAGCTGGAGGAAATGCTCGAGCGTGCCGCCATCAATCAGGAGCGAGAGATCGAGACACTGATTGCCGCTCTGCTTGGGTTGTTCGAGCCACTGCTGATATTGTTTATGGGCAGCGTCGTGCTAGTTATTGTGCTGGCGATCCTGTTGCCTATTTTCGACCTGAATCAACTGATTCAGTAAATACTGACGACCCTTGGCCACTTCGGAATCCTTTGCAGCCATCCCCGGTGGGGGAGATGCGGGAAGGAGGATTTGATTTCTGAACAGGATTGGTGAGTATCCTGTCTCTCATCGCTCACTCATTCCGAGTCAGCAAAATATTCCTTTGCGATCGATGTATACGGCAGCCAGGAAAATGTACCCTGGCAGAAAGCACTCCTGCCCACGGTAAGTCCTGGATCCTCCCCTCGATTTCGTGGAGTTTTACAGCCGCTAATAGCCGGCTGAGGCAAGATCAACGGTGCCGGGAATTCTGGCGAGGCGTTCCACACCGGTTTCGATGCAGCCGTCATCGTACAGAGACAGCCACCGGTAGCCGGGCGCCGCTTCATCAATCGAGAACGCAGGACTCTTCGGCAGGAACTGGATACAGGTGGATGG